>CAZCRP010000046.1:0-13198 GCA_964501055.1 uncultured Acidimicrobiaceae bacterium | reverse complement strand
GCGGCGGCGATGCGGGGCCCGCCGCCCGTCGGCTTGCGGCCGTGATGGGTGACGGAACGTCCGCGGCGCCGCAGCGGCTCGTCCCGCGCCAACCGCTCCGAGTCCCATCGCTCTGCCCGCTCGACCGGATCGGAGCCTCCGTCACCCTCGCTCCCGGCGGCCAACCCGATCTCCACCCCGTACACCACCGGCATGGACAGGTGCCGTGCCGCCTCCATCACCTTGACGGCGCCGTAGAACCCGTCGTGATCGGTCACCCCCAGCGCGGTGTACCCGAGCTCGGAGGCACGGGCCACCAGCTCGTGTGGATGCGACGCCCCGTCGAGGAACGAGAAGTTCGTGTGGCAGTGGAGCTCCGCATAGACCGAACACATGTTCGCCCCCATCCTACGCCCCCGATGCGAACCCTGGGTTCGTTGGTACGTATACGTCCCTTTCAGCCCGCGGTTCGAGGGGGATGCCGCGGTGCTGGTTGACAACTATTGATCAGAGCTGCAAATATTGCTAGATGGCGACATCTTCGACCCCGGCTGCCGAGTTCGAAGTCGCCCCTGTATTCGAGGCACTCGTGGATCCGATTCGACGTGAGGTCGTCCAACTCCTCAGCGACGGGCCACGACTCGCAGGCGAACTCGCCAAGGCTTCCGGTGTCACTCCGTCCACGATGAGCCGGCACTTGCGCGTCCTGCTGGAGACCGGCTTGGTGTCCGATGAGCGGCGAGCCGACGACGCACGCGTGCGGGTGTTCCGGCTGCGTCCGCAAGGAATCACTTCCCTGCGTGGATGGCTCGACGAGCTCGAGGTGCGGTGGACAGCCCAGCTCGAGTCCTTCCAGGCGCATGTCGAGGCGGAGCACACACGATGACGGCTCCGCGCACCGCGGTCGCCGACGTCGAAGTACCCGTCGATCCGTCGACCGCGTTCAGGATCTTCACCGAGGAGATGGGCGAGTGGTGGCTGCCAGGACCGATCAACTTCTACGATTCCGCTCGCGCCGTTTCCGTGCGCTGCGAGTCCGGTGTCGGCGGACGCCTCGTGGAGGTATACGAAGAGGGCACTGGCGAAGATCTAGAGCTGGGGCGGATCACCGTGTGGGAGCCCGGTGAGGTTCTCGCCTGGAACAGCTCGGTCGATGACGTCCAGATCACCGTCCGTTTCATCCCACTCGACCGTGGAACGAGAGTCGTCGTCGAGGCGTATATACCCGAGGGCGGGCGCGAAGAAGGCGGCTCCTCGTGGGTGAGGGTGGCGCCCCACTGGTTCGGGAGGTGGTGTGCCCGCGCCGACGGCGACCCGGATGTCCGATCACTCGGCCGGCTCGCCCTGATGGTGTCCTACGCCCGGCCTGGGACCGCGGCACACTGGCTGAACTCGGTGATCGGGCTCGAGCCCACCCTCCCTCTTCCAACCGCCGACACCGCGGACGGCGCGTGGATCGAGTTTCGGGTCGGCGACGGAATCCTCATCGTCTCGACACTGGGCGCGGAAGCCGGTGCCCACCAGACCCACACCCACATCCCCTGGATATTCGTCGACGACCTCGACGCCCACTATGCCAGCGCCCTCGCCGCGGGTGCCAGCATCGTCTCCGGAATTCACCAGCACGGCTATCGGGCGTATGAGCTCGAGGACCCCGAGGGGCACCGCTGGACGGTCGCGCAATCCCTCCCCTCGATGCGCAGAACGCCCGCCGTTCACTGACCTGATGCGCTGTCGATCAGCGTATGCAGTATGCCGCATACGCCCCCGATGCGAACCCTGGGTTCGTTGGTACGTATACGTCCCTTTCAGCCCGCGGTTCGAGGGGGACGCCGGCGAACAGATGAACCGTGGGCTCAGGACTACCGTGGCGGTAGCTGGGAACCCTGGGTACCCGGCACCCCCCGCCGGCGGAGCCATTTGTCGATTTCGACGGCCGCCAGCACCGTGAGGCTCATGGCGAGGATCACGGACCACGTCGTCAGGTCGAGTGGCTCCACCCGCAACACGAACTGGGTGAAGGGGACGTGGAGCGCCGCCACGTGGAGTCCGACCGCTCCCGCCACCGCCGCCAGCAGGAACCGGTTCGAGAACGGGGACATCCGCAGCGCCGAGGTGTGCTCGGAGCGGGCATTGCCGGCGTGGATCGCCTGGTAGACCACCATGGCGGTCAGCGCCGCCGTCTGCGCCTGGGTCAGCGAACCCGTCGCGTCGAGCACCCAGCGGAAGACGACGAGCGTGCCCGCCGCCATCACGACGCCGCTCAGCACCGTGCGCTGCCACAACAGCCGGGACACGATCCCCTCCTGCGGATGACGGGGCGGACGGCTGGTCACATCCCGCTCGGGCGGTTCGAACGCCAGCGCCACGTCCTGCACGCCGTTGGTGACCAGATTCAGCCACAGGATCTGTGCCGGGATCATCGGCAGCGGCCAGCCGGCGATCACCGCCGTCAGGATCACGACGATCTCCGCCGCGCCGCTCGAGATCAAGAAGAATGTGACCTTGCGCAGGTTGTCGAAGGTGACCCTGCCCTGTCGGACCGCCTCGAAGATCGACACGAAGTCGTCGTCGGCCAGCACCACGTCGGATGCCTCCCTGGCCACATCCGTGCCCGATCGGCCCATCGCCACGCCGACCTCGGCCGCCTTGAGGGCGGGAGCATCGTTCACCCCGTCACCCGTGACCGCCACGATCTCGCCCTGCTGTTGCAGCGCCCGCACGACGCGCAGCTTGTGCTCGGGCGACACGCGGGCGAACACGTTCACGTCCCTGACGCGCGCCCGCAGCGAATCGTCGTCGAAGCCGTCCATGTCGTGGCCCGAGACCACAGGAGCCTCCCGGGCGGCGATCCCCAGGTCGGCGGCGATCGCCCTGGCGGTTTCGACGTGATCACCGGTGATCATCACAACCCGGATCCCGCTCCGATGACAGTCGGCGATTGCCTGCTTCACGCCTGGGCGGGGCGGATCGATCAAACCCTGCAGGCCGAGAAACGTGAGACCCGCCGGATCGGCGCCGGGGGCCGGGGCTGCGGACCCGGCAGCCATCGCCAGCACCCGCATTCCCTCCGAGGCCATGATCTCGATCCGGCGGGCGATCGCTCGCCGATCGAGTTCGGTGTTCCCCTCCTCGCCTGCCATGTCGCGACACATGTCGACCACTCGCTCCGGTGCCCCCTTGACGAACACCACCTCCTCTCGTCCCAATCGGCGAACACTCGCCGAATAGCGGCGCTCCGGCTCGAACGGGATCTCCCGCACGGACTGCCACCGTTCACGTTCGGCCCGCGGGTCGATTCCCGCCTGCCTGGCTGCCAGCAGCAGCGCCAACTCCGTTGGATCCCCGACGGCGCCGCCCTGCTCGTCGTCGGCGAGCTGCGCCTCGTTGGTGAGGACCGCCGCCAACAGCGTCCGGTAGAGAGGTTCGGACAGCTCCGCCTCCTCCTCACCGGGATGCAAGGCGCGTCCGCCCGCCCACACAGACTGGACGGTCATCCGGTTGACCGTGAGCGTTCCCGTCTTGTCCGAGCCGATGACCGTCACGCTTCCGAGGGTCTCGACTGCGGGGAGCCGCCGGATGATGGCGTTGCGCCGCGCCATCCGTTGCACCCCGACGGCCAGCGTGATCGTGAACACCACCGGGAGACCCTCGGGGATCGCCGACACCGCCAACGCGACTCCCACCAGGAACGTCTCCGACAGCTCCATGCCCCGGATCAGGCCGAGAGGGATCGTGACGACTGCGGCGGCCGCCACCACGATCCCGACCACCCGGGCGAAGCGGGCCATGCGGTTCTGCAAGGGCGTGGCGGGCTCGGCCTCCTCGCGGATCTGCGTGGCGATCTTGCCCAGCTCGGTGGCGGCCGCCGTGGCGACCACGAAGCCGCGCCCGCGCCCCGACGTGACGACGGAGCCGGTGAAGGCCATATTCGACCGGTCGCCTACCGCCAGAGCGTCCGGGAGGGCGTCGACGGTCTTGCGAACCGGCAGGGACTCGCCCGTCAGGAGGGACTCGTCACACGCCAGGGTCGTCACCGAGAACAGCCGCAGATCGGCGGGAACCCTCTGACCGGACTCGAGCAGCACCACGTCGCCCGGGACCAGTTCGCCGCTCTCGATCACCGACTCCCGACCATCACGGATCACGTGTGCCTTGGGGGCCACCAGTCCCATCAGCGCCCGCACCGCGTTCTCCGCTTTGCGCTCCTGGAAGAACCCGATGGTGGCGTTCAACCCGAGGACGGCGAAGATCACGGCCGCGTCGATGTACTCCTCGATCGCCAGCGTGACCACGGTGGCGATGAGGAGGATATAGACCAGCGGGCTCCGGAACTGATGGAGCAGGACCTCCCACACGCCGGCCTGCTCGTCGGCCGTGAGAACATTCGGTCCGAAGCGGGCGCGCCGAGCCGCCACCTCGCCGGCCGTCAGACCGCGGCCGGACACCACCTCCAGCCGTCGCTCGGCGTCGGTCACCGGCAACGTCGACCAGTCGATCGGTGCGTCGTCATGTGCGTCGGATGGATGATCGGCCACGCTCGGACTCTACGAACCGAGTACAAATCGTGGCCGCCCGCCCGTTCCTTCCGACACGCCACAATGGCGCCGTGACACACACGGTCGAGTGGACACCACTGCTGGTGGGGCTGTTCGGAGGGATCGCACTTCTCCTGTTCGGCCTCCGCGAACTGACCGGTGCGCTCCGCGGCGTGGCCGGCGATCAGCTACGCCAACTGCTCGCCCGACTCACGCGCAACCGGGCCAAGGCCGTGGCCACCGGCGCCATCACCACGGCCGTCCTGCAGTCGTCGACCGTCACGACGGTGCTCGTCGTGGGGTTCGTCGGGGCGGGAGTCATGACGTTCACATCGTCGCTGGGCGTGATACTCGGATCCAACGTGGGGACGACCCTCACCGCGCAGGTGGTGGCGTTCGACGTGGCGGAGTGGGCGCTCGCACTGGTGGGGGTCGGGTTCCTCACCCTCACGCTGGCCAGGAACGATCGGGTCGAGGGCTGGGGAACTGCGATGCTCGGACTCGGGTTCGTCTTCCTCGGCATGCAGGCCATGAGCGGTGCGATGGCTCCCCTCCGCGACTACACCCCGTTCATCGATTTCATGTCCCGGTTGGAGCACCCGCTGCTGGGTGCGGCTGCCGGGGCGGCGTTCACCGCGGTCATCCAGTCCTCGTCGGCCACCACCGTGCTCGCCATCGTCCTGGCATCACAGGGACTCCTTCCGCTCGGAGCCGGTGTCGCCATCGTCATCGGCGCGAACGTCGGCACCTGCCTGACCGCCGGGTTGGCCGCGCTCGGAAGGTCGCGGGACGCACAGCGGGCGGCCACCGCCCATGTGTTCTTCAACCTCGTCGGAGCGGTCGTGTGGCTGGCGCTACTCGAGCCGCTCGTCGCCGCCACCACCGCCCTCTCGCCCAGCTCCCCCCACCTGACCGGGACCGCCCGTTTGGCCGCCGACGTGCCACGCCAACTGGCCAACGCCCACACGATCTTCAACGTCGCCAACGTTCTGCTGTTCATCGGCCTGTTGGGACCGACGGCTCTGCTGCTGCGGCGGTTGCTCCCCGACCGGGTTGGAGTCGAAGCGCCGGTGTCCGCTCCCCGTCACCTCGACGTCGAACTGCTCGGAACGCCCGCCCTGGCACTCGACGCGGCGAAGCGGGAGGTCGGGCGGCTGGGCGACCTGGTGGTGGCGATGCTGCGCGAGGTGCCGCGGGCGGTCCTCACCGGTGCCCGGCCGGCACTGAAGCGGCTGGCGGAGGTCGACAACGACGTCGACGCCCTCTACGACCACATCGTGGCCTATCTCCGCCGGCTGCTGGAGGGATCGCTCTCGCCCGACGAGGGGCGTGCGATGCTCGCCCTCCTCGAGGTGAGCAACGCGCTCGAGAGCATCGGCGACCTGGTCGAACAGAACCTGGTCACCCTCGGGCATCGTCGGTTGGACAACGGCGTCCATGTGAGCGAGCCGACGCGGCGAGTGCTACAGGATCTGTTCGACGCGGTAACGGGCACGGTGGCCGACGCGGTGCAAGCCGCCGTCCATGGAGACCAGGAAGCCGCCGGCCGTGTCATCTCCGGCAAGAGATCTCTCAACCGACGGCTGGATGTCGCGCGTGGCCACCAGGTGACACGGCTGCTGGCCGCCGAAGACCACCGGCGGCGACTGTATGCCATCGAAACCGACGTGATCGAGATCATCAAGCGGATCGAATATCTCGCCCGTCACGTGGTCGAGCCGCGGATCCCGGTGCGGGATCTCGACGAACCGTCCACCCGTTCGTAGACCTCCTACCCTCCCCGCCGACATGCGTGTGATCGTCATCGGGTCGGGAGTGGCGGGGCTCGCCTGCGCGGCAGACCTCCTGCAGGCAGGGAGCGACGTGACGGTGCTCGAGGCTCGCGACCGCATCGGCGGCCGGGTGTGGTCCGGCGAGGTAGCCGGCACTCCCGTCGACCTCGGCGGGTCGTGGATCCATGGGCCGATCGACAACCCGCTGGCCGAGTGGTGCCGGTCCGCCGGCCTCACCTGGACCAGTGACGGCGCCTGGGGAGCGCGACTGCAGGCGCACCGCGACGACGGCAGCCTGCTCGATCACACGGCAGTGACCACGCTGGTCGCCACCTGGGCGGACTTCGATCCCGGCGAGGCGGTGGAAGCGCTCGGGACCGATGTCGCCTACGCGGCGGCAATCGACTGGTACGTGTCCCACCGCCGTCTGACCGGCGAGCCAGAGCAGGCGGCACGGTTCGCCCTTGCGTGGCTGGACGCAGGGCTCAACATCGGAGCGCACCCCGACGATGTCTCGGCGGCGGGGGCGGCCGCGTATCACCAGCATGGCGGGGGCAACGTCGTCCTCGACGGCGGGTATCGCAGCCTGGTGGAGCGGCTGGCGCGGGGCGTCGACGTGCGCCTCGAGGATCCTGTCGTGGCTGTCGAGCACGACGCGGGCGAAGCCATCGTGTCCACCCGGGGCGGAACGCACCGGGCGGAGCGGGTAGTCGTCAGCGTGCCGCTCGGAGTGCTGCAGGTCGGAGGGATTCTCTTCGCGCCCGGACTGCCGGCCGGCGTGACCAGGGCGATCGGGCGATTGCGGATGTCGACGCCCGAGAAGCTCGTCCTCCGCTACCGGGAACGCTGGTGGCCGCCCGACGTCCGCCGCCTGGTCCATCTCGGATCCGACCTCGGATTCCCCGCCTGGATGGACCTGTCGGAGCACGCCGGCGCGCCGACGCTGCTGACCTACTTCAACCCCGCGCTGAGCCGCCTCCCCATAGACCCGGCCGGGCGTATGGAGGCAGCGCTCGCCGTGCTCCACCGCATGCTGGGCCAAGGGCCCAAGCCGATCGGAGCCATGGTGACCGACTGGAGGAGCGACCCGTACTCACTGGGCGCCTACAGCCACATCCCGTTGGGCGCCAGCGCAGCCGACATGCAGGCCTTCGCCGCCACGGACGGAGTCGTCTTCTTCGCCGGTGAGCACACCGTCCCGGAATACCACGGCACCGTCCACGCCGCCTTCGTGTCCGGTCGGAGAGCGGCTGGACAGGTCCTCGCCTCCGTCTGACCGAGCGGTCCCGGGTCGCCGTTACCCTCCCCCCATGTCACAGATCACCAAGACGGTCAGGCTTTCCGGAAGTTCGGGACGGTCGATCGAAGACGCCATTCGCACCGTGCTGGCGCGGGCGGCGACGACGATCGAGGAGATCACCCGCTTCGACGTCGTCGATGTGTGGGGCGCGGTCGACGGTTCCGGCGTGCCGACCGAATACTCCGTCACGCTGGACATCACCTTCACCGTGAAGGAATCGGTCCACGGTTGAGCCGCAGACTCCCCGACATCGCAGATCTCGGTCACGGGATCGGGGTCATCCCGCTCCCGCTCCCGTTCGACAGTCCGGCATGGGTGAATGCCTATGTGATCCGGACTGCGACGGGGACGACACTGATCGACTGCGGGGTGGATTGGGAACCGGGCTTGACCAGACTGCTCGATGGGCTGGCGGTGCTCGAGATCGAGCCGTCCTCCATCCACACGCTCATCGTCTCCCACCTCCATCCCGACCATGTCGGCATGGCTCCGAAGGTGATGGGACTCACGGGGGCGAGGCTCACGATGCACCGGACGGCGCTCGCGCGTCACCTCGCCTACAACGACACGCCGGCCACGCAACGCTGGCTGGACGGGTTCGGACGGCTGCACGGCGTCCCCGGCGAGCAGTTGGCGGCCTTCGTCGCCCTCGAGCGACCGGGGTGGATGCCGTTCATCGGCCCTCCCGACCACCTGGTGGTCGACGGCGACCGCATCGACCTCGGCGACGCCCGCCAGCTCGAAGTGCTCCACACCCCCGGCCACGAACACAGCCACATCTGCCTCGTCGATTCGAAGACCGGCATCCTGTTTTCCGGTGACCACATCCTCCCTCGGATCACGCCCGTCATCATGTGGGACGAGACCGAGATCGACGTGCTCGGGCAGTATCTCGACTCCATCCGGCGACTGACCGGTGATCGGTTCGGTCTCACGTATCCCGCCCATGGCTCGATCGTGGAGCGAGGCTCCCAGCGCGCAGAGCAGATCGATCTGCACCATGAGCGAAGGCTGCAAGGCATGTTCGAGCTCGTGCGGCTCGGCCCCACCACCGCCTGGGGTGTGATGACCGAATCGTTCCGCCCGCACCTGAATCCCCTCGAGCAGCGGCTGGCGCTGCGGGAGACGGTCTCGCACCTGGAACATCTCCGCACCCAGGCGCGCATCACGTCCTTCGACGAAGAGGTCCGCTTCTACCGTCGGGCGTGAGGAGCCTCTGCCGCGGCGTCCCACAGCCGCCGCATCACGGGCTCGGTCTCCAGCAACTCGGGCAGCCTGCCCTCCGCCACGACCCGTCCTTCGTCCATCACCAGGATGCGGTCGGCGCGTTGCAGCACCGGGCGCCGATGCGAGACCACCAGACACGTGACGTCGCGCCGGGAGAAGAGCCCGTCCCACAGACTGGCCTCGGTTTCGACATCCAGCGCCGACGAGATGTCGTCGAACAAGAGCAACTCCGCCCCGGTGGCGAAGGCGCGGGCCGCCGCCGATCGTTGCACCTGGCCCCCTGACAGCTTCACGCCGCGGGCACCGACGGCCGTCTCGAGCCCGCGTTCGAGATCGGCGACGTCGGGATCGAGGATGGCGAGGCTCACCGCATCCCGCATCATCTGATGCGTGACGTGGCTCCCGAGCCCGATGTTGCGGGCGAGGGAGTCACTGAACAGGCGCGGCACCTGGGCGGTGTAGGCAGTGCGGGGCGGAACGAGGAACGAGGCGGGATCCTCGACCGGCTGCCCGTTCCAGTAGACCGTCCCGCTCGACGGAACCAGGCCCAGCAGCGCCCGCAGCAGTGTCGTCTTGCCCGAGCCGATGGCCCCGGTGACGACCACCAGCTCTCCCCGGTGGACCGAGAACGAGACCCCCTCCACGCCCCCGCGCGGACCGTCGTGGCGGTAGGCGAGGTCGCGGACTTCGAGCGACCGGAAGGGTTCGTCCAGTTGGGGGGGCCGCGGCTCGATGACGGCACCGTGCAGCGGGACCCTGGTCCGGTCCAGGATCTCGGAGTCGGGAGCGTCGACGGTCAGCCGCCTGATCCGCTCGTAGGCCACGCCGGTCCTCCGGTGCTGTGCCACGATGTCACCCGCGAACGCCATGTATCCGGTGAGTCGCGGCAGGTACGTGAGGAAGACCGCCAGCTCGCCGACGGTGAACGAGCCGTCCAGGATGTCGGCAGCCGCCACGAGCAGCACGATGGCGGTGCCGATCGTGGCCATGTTCGTGTTGATCGAGCGCAGCAGCTCGGTGAGAAACGTGTCACGGAGCGCCGCCCTGCGCCGGATCTCGTTCAGCGAGTCGAACCTCGTGAGAGCCGGCTCGGTGGCATCAGCCAGCTTGACGGCCTGCACGCCGCCGAACAGTTCGCCCACGAACCCGGTCACGTCCTCGGTTGCGACCCGCATCTCCCGTCGCCGCTTCCTGATCTGGGGACTCATCGACTGGGTGAGGCCGAGGGTGAGCAGGAGCGGCACGAGGATGTATCCCGTCAGCGTCGCATCGATGGTGAACATGACGACCACCGCCCCCACCGCGAAGGCGAGCACCCCACCCAGGTCGACCCAGTTCTCCATGTACTCGAGCAAGTCGTCGACGTCGTCACGGAAGGTGCTCACCGCCTCGCTCGGGGACACTGCCAGGCGGCGGGCGCGGGGGGCGGTGACCAGCCAGCGCAAGAGGTTGCGGCGGAGCTGGAGCGAGCTCTCGTTCCAATGGTCGACCCACACGACATCTCCCAGCCAGAACACCGCCTGGCGGGCGTAGACGATCGCGGTGAACGCCAGCACCGCCGACCATACGCCCTCGCCGAACACCTCCCCGCCCGTCAACCGGTCGAAGACCTGGCCGATGGCGATGCCGAGCGCCACTGGCGTCCCATGGATGATCGTCCACAGGAGGAACGACACGAGGAAGCGGCCCGGTCGGTACCGGATCATCTCCCAACCGAGTCGGAAGGTGCCGTAGGGCTTCATGCCAACTCGCTTCCCGAGCCGGCCGCGAGCAGGCGGGCGTACCGACTGGTGGGATCGCCGGCGAGACGCGAGCGCTCGCCGTGCTCGACGATCTGACCGTGGTCCACCACCATGATCTGATCGACCGACCGAACCGTCTCCAGTCGATGCGCCACGATGACCGCGGTGCGACCCGAGAAGAGCCGCTCGGTGGCGGCGGCGATCAGCGACTCGGTGGCGGGGTCGAGACGCGACGAGGGCTCGTCGAGGACGACCACCTTCGGATCCTGCAACAAGACCCGCGCAAAAGCCAGCAGCTGGCTCTCGCCGGCCGAGAGCCCCTCGCCACCTGCCCCGAGCCGCGTGTCGAGGCCGAGTTCCCGCACCCAGCCGCCGAGGCCGGCGGCATCGAGGGATCCCAGGATCTCGGCGTCGGTCAGGTCGGTACGAAAGAACGTGAGATTGTCTCGAATGGACGCCTGGAACAGCTGAACGTCCTGGGTGACCACCCCCACCATCGACCGCAGGCCGTGCGGCTCGATCTCACGCAGATCGACCCCACCCACCCTGATGCTTCCTTCCGTCGGGTCGTACAGCCGCGCCAGCAGGCGGGTGATGGTCGACTTGCCGCCGCCGGTCCGGCCGAGCAACCCGACCGATGTCCCCGCCGGAATCTCGAAGCTGACCCGGTCGAGGACCCGCTTCTCGTCATAGGCGAACGACACCTCGTGGAAGGACACGTCGTGAGCGGCTGGCGGTAGCACGGCGCCCCGCTCGTCGAGTCGCGAACGGCGGGCGCGGAGGGCGTCGATGCGCAGGATGCCGCCCGCCGCCTTCTGCAACTCCTGGAACTCCTGGGCGACCTGTTCGATGGGAGTTCGCACCAGTGCCACGTACTGGATGATGAGATACGCCGTGCCAACCGTGATCTCGCCCCGCAGCACGAGCCACACCCCCACCGCCAGCGCGATGACGTCGCCGGTCCAGTACGCGGTGTTGGAAGCGACCCAGAACAGCGTGCGCTTGCGCCATGCCCGCCGCGTCCGCTGGAAGAAGTCGCGCATGACGTCGACGAACACGAACATGGTGTGAAGACCGGCCCCGTTGGCCCGGATGTCGTCGAGACCGTCGAGTCGCTCCTCGATGAAGCCGTACAGCTGCGCCGAGGTCTCCCGCTCCTCCTCGGACGCTCGCTCGGCCATGTGCCGCATCCGTAGGAGCAGCACGAGCACGCCGCCCACGTAGACGGCCATCGCCGTTCCCAATCGCCAATCCTGGATCGAGGACACCACGAGCACACCGGCGAGCAGCAGGGCGCTACCGAGGAGGCGGACGACGAAGCGGGCGATGAAGTTCGACACCGCCGTGACGTCGCCGTCGATGCGCTCGATCATCTCTCCCGGGGTGGTGTCGTTGTGGAAGCCCATGTCGAGGGAGAGGGCGTGGCGCGCGAGATCGATCCGCAGCCGATTGGTGGCCCGCCAGCCGATGTCGGCACCGAGATAGGTGGACACTGCGGACAGCGCCTGCTGGCCGACGCCGACGAACAGGTACGCGATGCCTGCCGTGATGAGCACCGACAGCGGCGACACGGCGAGCGCCGAGTCGATGAACCGCTGGAGGATCAAAGGCACGAGAATCTGGAGCGCGGTGGCGGCCACGAGGGCGAAAGCCAGCACCCCCACCCTGGCACGCAACGGCAGCAGGTAGGTCGTGAGCGTCGATCGGTATCCGGGCGCGGTCAGGGGAGACCTCGGGTCGGGCGGCGCGACGCTACCGGGCTGGGCCCCCGCCCGAGCGGGAATTTCTCCCCGTCACATGCTGCGCCGGTATTGGCCGCCCACCTGGTAGAGGGCGTGGGTGAGTTGGCCGAGGGAGGCGACCTTGGCGGCGTCCATGAGGGCGTCGAACAGGTTGGCGCCGGAGGTGGCGGTGCGTTGCAGGGCGGCGAGGGCGGCAGGGGTGGCGGCGGCGTGACGGGCCTGGAAGGCTCTGACGTTGGCGATCTGGCGGCTCTTGTCTGCGTCGGTGGCACGGACGAGCTGGTCGGGGATGACAAACGGCGAGCCGTCGGCGCCGAGGAACGTGTTGACGCCGACGATGGGGAGCTCACCGGACTCCTTCAGCCGCTCGTAGTAGAGGGACTCCTCTTGGATGCGCATCCGCTGGTACTGGCGCTCCATCGCCCCCAGCACCCCGCCCCGGTCGTTGAGCCGTTCGAACTCGAGATAGACGGCTTCTTCGACCAGATCGGTGAGCTCCTCGATGATGAACGAGCCCTGCAGCGGGTTTTCGTTCTTGTTGAGCCCGAGTTCCCGGTTGATGATCAGTTGGATGGCCATCGCCCGGCGCACGGACTCCTCGGTGGGGGTGGTGATGGCCTCGTCGTAGGCGTTGGTGTGCAGGCTGTTGCAGTTGTCGTAGATGGCGTACAGCGCCTGCAGGGTGGTGCGGATGTCGTTGAATCCGATCTCCTGGGCGTGCAGCGACCGGCCGGAGGTCTGGATGTGGTACTTGAGCATCTGGGACCGTTCGTTCCCCTCGTACAGGTTGCGCATCGCCCGCGCCCAGATGCGCCGTGCCACCCGGCCGATGACGGCGTACTCGGGGTCGATGCCGTTGGAGAAGAAGAACGAGAGGTTGGGGGCGAAGTCGTCGATC
>CAZCRP010000045.1:0-13202 GCA_964501055.1 uncultured Acidimicrobiaceae bacterium | reverse complement strand
CGACGGCTGGGTCGATGCCGGGGCCGCGATCCGCCACCGCCAGGTAGGCCCAGCCGTCAACGGTCCCCGAGCCCACCAGCAGCGCCGAACCCCGCGGTGACATGCGGAGGGCGTTCTCCACCAGGTTCCCGACTGCACGCTCGAGCGTGCCACGGTCGCCTTCGATCACCCCTGGCCGGGCGTCGACGTCGAGGTCGACTTCCGCCGCCTCCAACCGGGCAGCCCATTCCATCGCGACGTCGCCTGCGAGATCGGCGAGATCCAACCCGACCATCACCACCTCACCGACCTCCAGCCGCGCCACCGCCAGCAGCTCCTCGATCATGCGGCCCATCCGGTCGGCGGCCTGGGAGACGAGTTCCCCGGTCTCCCGCCACTCGTCCACATCGGCGTCCGGGTCGTCGAGCACCACTTCGACATTGGAGCGGATGACGGCGAGGGGGGTACGCAGATCGTGCGACGTGCGGGCGAGCAGCTCCCGCTGGGCGCGAAACGACCGATCGAGGCGATCGAGCATCGCATCGAAGGTGCCCGCCATCGTGGTGAGCTCGTCCGGCGGGCCGCGCAGGCCGATCCGGCGGGTCAGATCCGTTGCCTCGATCTCCTGGGCGACCGCAGTGATGCGGGTCAGCGGGCGCAGCGCTCTGCCGGCCACGAACCAGCCCACGACCAGGGAGAGGAAGAACAGCACGGCGAGTACCACCACGGTGACGCCTGCCACCTGATTGAGGATGAACTCCCGCACGAGGCTCTCCAGCGTCCGGATCTGCTGTTCCTCGACCTGGGGGAACAGCAGAATCGTGCCATCGACCTCGACTGCCTGACCCCCGGTGACCACCCGCTGGGTCATGGTCAGGCCCCGGACGGTGTCGAGCACCGCCAAATACACGACCCCGAGCGCGAGACCGCCGATGCCGAACACCACGGCGGAGGTGATCCAGGACAACCGGAAGCGCAGGGATCTCGTGACCGGGGGAAGCTCCATTCCGGTACCGGAGCGTATCGGCGGCGAGGTAAGGGGTGCGTAAACCGCCAGGGTGGTCAGGAGCGCCGCAACACGTAACCCCGCCCGGGGATGGTGTCGATGACAGCCGGTTCGCCCAGCTTCTTGCGGAGATTCGAGATGGTCACCCGCACGGTGTTCGTGAACGGGTCGGCCATCTCGTCCCACACGTGCTCCAGCAGATGCTCCTGGCTGTGGACGATGTCCGGGTGTGCGAGGAAGTACTCGAGCAGGGCGAATTCCTTGGCGGTCAGCCCGAGATCACGGCCGCCGCGTGTCGCCTCGAACCTCGCAGGGTCGAGCTGGATGTCGCCGTGCTCCAGCACCGGGGACAGATCGTGGTCCCGCCGCAGGAGCGCCCGCACTCTCGCCTCGAGCTCGGCGAAGGCGAACGGCTTCACCAGGTAGTCGTCCGCCCCGGCGTCCAGACCCGCCACCCGGTCGTCGAGTGTGTCCCGCGCCGTCAACATGAGGATGCGGGGAGGCACGTCGTCGAGGGTGGGAACGGAGCCGGACTTCAACCCGCGCGCCAGATCGACGCCGGCCCCATCCGGCAGATTCCAGTCGAGCACGACGAGATCGTGGGCGGAGGCGGCGAGGGCCAGCTCGGCCTCGGCCATCGAGGTGGCGATATCGATGGCGTGACCCCGGCGGGCGAGCCCGCGGCGGATGGCCGCCGCTAGATCGACCTCGTCCTCGACGATCAGGATGCGCACCGGACCAATCTCGCACATCGTCCGCCGCCAGGCGAGCGGTAGCCTCGCGACGGTCATGGCTCGCCCCCTCCACGCACACCGAGCGGTGCTCTTCGATCTCGACGGCGTACTCACACCGACCGCCGAAGTCCACCGGCGGGCATGGGCGCGGACGTTCGACGGCCTGCTCCGCGCCCGATATGGGGAGGGCTACGCCCCCTTCACGCTCGAGGACTACTTCCGGTACGTGGACGGCAAGCCGCGCTTCGACGGTGTGCACAGCTTCCTCCGGTCGCGGAGCATCGACCTGCCGCCTGGCGAGGCGGGCGACGAGCCGTCATTCGACACTGAGGCGGGCGTCGGCAACCACAAGAACGAGGAATTCAGGGCCGTGCTCGCAGAGGAGGGCGTCACCCCGTACCCGGGCTCGGTGGCACTGCTGGATCACCTCGCCGAGCACCGGGTGGCGGTGGCAGTGGTGTCGTCGAGCGCCAATGCCGCGGCGGTGCTGGAGGCGGCAGGGCTGTCCGCCCGGTTCGAGATCGTCGTGGACGGGGTCGTCGCAGAAGCCGAAGGCTTGGCGGGCAAGCCCGCCCCTGACACCTTCCTGCACGCCGCCGCGCAATTGGGCGTGGCGCCGGACGACGCCGTCGTGGTCGAGGACGCCATCTCCGGTGTGGAGGCAGGCATGGCAGGAGGCTTCGGTCTCGTCATCGGAGTCGACCGCGACGGGCAGGCGGGAGCGCTCGAGTCCGCCGGTGCCCACCTCGTGGTCGAGGATCTCTCCCAACTCGTCCCGCCGGCATGAGAACCGGCCGCACCGCCCTACCCACCTAGGCTCGGACCGATGATCGGACGGCATCGCACCGACCTTCCCGAGGACGTGTACCCGAATGATCCGTGGGCGCTCGTCGAGGAGTCGTTCGCCCCGCGTTTCCTCTATCTGACCGAGACGATCTTCGCCCTTTCGAACGGGCATCTCGGCATTCGTGGCACCGTGGACGAGGGCACACCGGTCCACCTCCACGGCACGTTCATCAACGGATTCCACGAAACATGGCCGATCACGCATGCCGAACCGGCCTTCGGACTGGCTCGCACCGGCCAGACGATCGTCAACGTGCCCGATGCGACGTCGATCCGGGTGGAGGTCGACGGCACACGGTTGTCCCTGAACAAGCTGACCGACCTGACCCAGCGCCGCTGGCTGGACTTCCGGCGGGGGGTGTTGGAGCGCCGAGTGGTGTTCACTGCCGAGTCGGGGACGGTCGCCACGGTCTCCTTCCGTCGGTTGGTGTCGCTGGCGATGCGAGAGGTGGCGGCCTTCTCCGTCATCGTGCACGTCGATCGCCCGGCAAGGGTCACCGTGACGTCGCGGATGGTGAACCGCCAGGACCGAACCCAGGCCGAGGACATGACAGACGACGATCCTCGTCGGGCCCAGTCCTTCTCGCATCGCGTGCTGGAACCGAGGGCCGCCACCTTGGAGGGGCTTCGGTTCTCGCAGGGTTGGGTCACCGCCCGCAGCCAGCAGGGTCTCATCGCATCGATCGACCATCGTCTGTCCCAGCCGGCGGCGGTCGACCTCAACCGCGATGCCAACGACTTCGGGTATCGGTTCACCACGGACGTGATCCCTGACACGCCGTTCGTCGTGGAGAAGTTCGCCCACTATCACACCTGCGGGGAGCGCCCACAGGAGTTGGACAGGACGGCGGTGGCGGTGGATCTCGATCGGTGCCAGGAGATCGGATTCGACGGGCTGGCGGCCGCGCAGTCCGAAGTCCTCGGTGATTTCTGGAGCCGGGCGGACATCGAAGCCGGCACCACCGCCGACACCCAGCGCGCGATCCGCTGGACGCTCTTCCAGATGATCCAGGCTGCCGCCCAGCTCGAGGGAGCGTCGATCCCCGCCAAGGGGCTCACCGGCCAGGCGTACGACGGCCACTACTTCTGGGACACCGAGATCTACCTGCTCCCGTTCCTGGCGCGCGCCCTGCCCGACAAGGCCAGGGAGATCCTCCTGCACCGTTACCGCATGCTGGATGCCGCCCGCCACCGGGCAGCCGAGCTGTCCCAGCGGGGAGCGCTGTTCCCGTGGAGGACCATCAACGGTGAGGAGTCCTCTGCCTACTTCCTGGCAGGCACGGCCCAGTACCACATCAACGCCGACGTGACATACGCCATCCGCACCTATGTCGAGGCGACGGGCGACGAGGAGTTCTTGTGGGATCACGGAGTCGAGATCGCCATCGAGACCGCCCGCCTGTTCGAGGACCTCGGCTTCTACCGCAACCTCCGCTTCCATATCCACGGCGTCACCGGGCCGGACGAGTACACGGCCCTCGTCGACGACAACACGTTCACCAATGCGATGGCACGGATGAACATGCGTTACGCGGCCGAGATCGCCACCCGCATGTCCGAGGAGCATCCGGATCGGTGGGCGCCGCTCGTCGAACGGCTCGGACTCGAAGACGACGAGATCACACGTTGGAGACTGGCGGCCGACGCGATGTACATACCGCACGACCCCGACCTCGGGATCACCCCGCAGGACGACGACTTCCTCAAGAAGGAGCCGTGGGACTTCGACGGCGTACCCGCGACGAAGTACCCCCTGCTGCTCCACTTCCACCCGCTCGTCATCTATCGCTTCCAGGTGCTGAAGCAGGCAGATGTCATGCTGGCGGACTTCCTGCTGGGGGATGAGTTCAGTGCCGAGGTGAAGCGGGCGAACTTCGACTACTACGACCCGATCACCACGGGCGACTCGTCGCTGTCTGCCTGCGTGCAGTCGATCATGGCCGCCGAGATCGGCTATGCCGACAAGGCGATGGAGCATTTCCTCCATGCCCTCTTCATGGACCTCGCCGACCTCGCCGGCAACACCACGGACGGCGTGCACATGGCGTCGGCCGGCGGCGTGTGGCTGGCGCTGGCGCATGGTTTCCTCGGCCTCCGCCGCCACGGTGACCTCCTGCGCTTCGACCCTCGGCTGCCGAAGGAGTGGAGCCACCTCACCGTCAACTTCCGCCACCGGGACCGTCAGTTGCGCATCACCCTCGACCGCCAGGGTTTCACGTTCGAACTCGAGGGTGAGCCTTTCGACATCGAGGTGGGGGATCGGCGCGTCCGGCTGGAGCCAGGCAAGACCGAGGCCCGGCTACTCAGTCCGCAGGCGCAACCGACAGCGTGAGGAGCAGCGCCTCGTCGTCGTAGACCAGGCTGTAGCGGACGCCGTTGGCCACGACGGTGCCGTCGATCCCCTGCAGCATGGGCTGGCGCACGTTCAGACCGAGTTGGGCAAGGAGGGCGGCCCTCCCGTCCGGCGAGCGCTCGGGATCGACAGTGGCGACCGCCACCCCCAGCGCCTGCAGGGCGACGCGGTCGTACTCGGCGGGGCCGGAGGGGTCGATGACGAGCGCGAAGCCGTCCAGCGTTCCGTCCGGCTGTACCACCCCCTCCATCGTCAGGAACGGCGTGAACCGCTCGTGGAAAGGTCCCAGCCGCGGATAGGCGTCGAACTCGAGCGCGGCGCTGATGGGACCACCGTACGAGTCCCACCGCGCCACGAACTCGGGAGCGGGTCGATCGAAGATGGTGTCCTCCGTCGGGGGTGTGGACGGGCCCTCGGGCTCGGAGTCTCCCCCGGCCACCGGCAACTGGTCGACCGGCAGCGTGGTGGCGGTGACCTCCAGCGGCGGCGGAAGCTCGGGCCCACCCTCGTACGTGCTGACGAAGTCGATGACACGAGGAGTGGCGAGCACGAGGAAGACCACCACGGTCAGTGCCCCGCCGATCAGCAGCGTCAGGCGGAGCTGGCCCTTGCGGGCGACGCTCTTCTGGCGGGCCTCACGCAAGGTCCGCTGGCTGGTGAGGACCTCGTCCGCCACGGTGTTGGGCCCGATCTCGTAGCTCTCCTCGCCAGCCGACCTCGCTGCCGTGACCGACTCGATGGCGCCCGAGAGACGATCCAGCGCCGAACTGCCGAACCGCGACCGCAGCGCAGCGGCGTCCGACGTGGCCACCTCGTCGTCGGCGAGATCGGTGTCTGTCGTCGGCGCGTCGACTCCTGAGCCGAGGACGTCATCCTCGGGTTCGAGGAGGAAGAGATCGTCGAGGCCCGACTCCCCCGAGTCTCCGGCGAAGTCGACCGGAACGTCGGAGGGGCTGTCGGGAGCGGAACCATCGGGATCGATCACCGCACCGACCTCGACCTCCACGTCGAGGTCGATCCAGCCTCCCTCGTCGTCAGGTGGCTCGAGTCCGGTGGTCGGGGCCGGATCGACCGGCGCCGCGTCCTCGAGTGGGAAATCCTCGACCTCGACGACGGAGGGGCCGGCAGAGTCGAGCTGGTCGGTGTCGTCCTGGCCGAGCTCGGGAGGAGAGGGAGCTTCGGCCACCCTCGTCACGTCGGCGGCCGGCTCGGCGGAAGGTACCGGGGAACGGGCCGCAGGGGACCCGAACAGAAACGCCACCGGATCGTCCGTCGGCGAGTCGGGCTGCGACTGAGGCTCATCCATCGGGGGCTCAACCGACGGCGGGTCCACCGTCCAGGGCGTGGAGAGCCCATCGAACGGAGTCTCGGTGTCGGCCACCACCGCCACGAACGGGGCGAACGCGGCGAGATTCGAAGGCGTGAAAAAGGCGTCGTCGCCGTCCACCTGCAGCCGGAATCGTCCCGGCCGCAATGGATCGGGTTCGATGTGACAGTCGTCGACGGGCCACGTGCCGAGTTCGTCGCCTTCGGTGCTCATCCGCACGGTACGGCCGCCGATGATCTCGAGTTCGACGCGGACTTCGTCACCGGTACCGGTGACGAGCAGGCCTGAATGGGCGTAGGTGTTTCTGTTCACGATGGTCATCGGAGTGTCCCACAGAGACCATCGGCCGTCATTGCGCCCGACTTGAAGGGCATGCGGTGGGTCTCACGACCCAATGGCCGTGGGTCTCCCGACCCACCCGCCACGATCTCAGCGCCAGCAGCCGGCGCTCGGCGCCCAGTGAGACCATCCTCCGTGGTCGTAGACGAGCCAGGCGGCGACGGCGACATTCGCCACCGGATCGAACACGTCCGAGCCGGCCCAGCCGGCGGCGGCCGAGCGTTGCGGCCACAGGCTCCCCAGGTGCTGGAACAACCCGCTGGCGGTCGAGATCGGGTTCTTGGCACGGCGGTCGCCCCTCGACTCGCAGGAGATGATCCGGAGCGCACGATCCACATGACTCGCATCGAAGAAGACCGACACGAGCGGCCTCCAGTCGGAAACCCCCTCGACCTCGTCGGGGACCAGGTCGTAGGCGGTCAGCGGGAGGTCGAGACCACCGGCGACCATCGTCACCGCGCAGGCGGCGTCGGGAAATGCCAGGCGACATCCAGGGGGGAGTTCCCGGACGAACACCTCGGGCGGCGACGGGAGATCGTCGGCGTAGGCGAAGACCGCCTGATCGGCGGTCAGCTGGACTGGACGGAGCCGGCTCTCGTCAGCCTGGGTCCAGGCTCCACCCGAGGCCATCATCATGAGCAGGGTGAGAATTCCTGCGGTGTAGGACACGACGGCGCGCATCACTCACCTCGTTTCAGGGGATGAACGTGGGATCACGTCCGGCGACAGGCTACCCCGCCTCCGAATCGATCAAAAACCGGCCACCCGCTCGTTGATGGTGAAGAGCAGCGCCTCGAACTCTGGAATGTAGACGAGCGAGTACGCCGATCGCCCGGCGGTCGCCTCGCCGTCGAGACCGGTCAGGTCGGGAGCGCGCACTGCCAGCCCCATCCGGGCCAGCAACTCGGCCCGCTCCTCGCGCGTCAACTCGGGGTTCGCCACGGCGATCGCGACGCCCAACGCAGACAACGCCAGCTCGTCGTCGGCAGGGTCGCCGCGGGGATCGATGACCAGCACGACCGAGCCGATCGTGCCGTCCGGGTCGGTCCTGCCCTGCATCGTCAAGTACGGCGTGAGCTGGGACTCGAACGTGCCGGGGACGAGCACCCCGCGGATCTGGATCGGCACTCCGAATGCGGACGCTGTCAGGTTCCATTCGGTGGTGAACTCGTCGAGGGTCTGGTCGAAGAACGGAGGCGGGGGCGCGATCGTCGACGGGACAGTGATCGTGGTACCGGCGAACTCGGGCGGATGGTCGGTGGTGAGCCAGTTCACCATCAGCGTCATCACGCCGGCGAACGCCACGATCGTGCCGGCCGGGAGCAGCCAGCGGGGCAACGCCCACGACCAGGCCGATCCGTCGTCGCCGCCCTCGGCCGACCGGGAGGAGGATCCATCCAGACTTGGGAGGTCGCGGACGACACCGATGCGATCCGCCAGCGAGGACGCTCGAAAACGCTGGGCGGCGATCGTGGCGAAGACGGGGAGGTCGTCCGGCTCGAAGACGACCTTCTCACCGTCGATAGACAGGATGATCGCGCCGCGGCCGCTCTTCGACACCCGGCAGTACTTGACCGGCCAGGTGCCTATCAGGCGTCCCCCGGTGCGAAGCGTCAGCGAGTCCTCGTCGAGATCGAGGTCGACGGGGACCCGCTCCCCGTCATCCAGGGTCAAGGTGCCGGCGAATCGTTCCACTGCATCAGAACGGTACCTCTCGAGCATCGCTGGTCACCGCGCTCACCAGCCGCGCGGCCTCTCGATCCGGCCGAGCACGGACTCTCCCGACACGACCACGATCTCCCTATGGAGCTCGGCGGTGGCACACGCGTGGTTGGGGATGACCGCCACCCGGCTCCCGGTTGCCAACCCGGTCGGGCCGCCGCCGCGGCGCGCGACGAAGCCGTGCTCCTGGTTGGCGTCGATGACGACGAGCGCGTCGTCGCCTGCCCCGTCCACTACCGCCCCCAGTCCGGCGTCGTCGCCCAGTGCCGGCACTCCCCGGTCCTGGGAGAGGGCGGACCACCCCGCATCGAGGAACGAGATCGTCCCGCCCTTGGCCTGGCCCACCACCGTCGCGAGCACCGAGACGGCGATCTGGTCGGGGGAACAGGCCCCGAGCACGCGAGTCGAGCGGTCGCCGAACAGGTAGACGCCCGGTCGAGCCTCCGTCACCCCGTCGAGATGGTCGACGGCGAAGAACGTCGGCGTGGAGCCGACGCTCACGAGCGGGCAGGCGATCCCGGATTCGGTCAGCCGGGCAGCGGCGTCCAGCACCGCCTGTCGTTCTGCTGCGGCGACGACCTTCACCTCCCCCGGCTCCACCAGATACGACCCGCCCCCGTGGGTCATCACGCCGGCAAACGCGGATCGCTCGCCGATTCGCTCCGCCAGCTCGACCAGATGGCCGGACGTCGGCTCCATGCCTCCCCGGTGTCCGTCACTGTCGATCTCGATCGCCACCCTGATCCGCGGATCGCGTGGGATCCCGTCGAGGTTGGCGACGTCGTCGATGATCACCGTCACTGCGATGTCGTCGTCACCCATCGCGCGCAGCAGCGGTGTGTCCTTGCCGGCAGCCACCGGCACCGCGTACATCAGGTCTGGCGCAGTCGCCTTCAGGGTCCGTATCTCACCAAGGGTCGACACGGTGAGACCGCGGGCGCCCAGTTCCATCACCTGGCCCAGCAGCTCAGGGCTCTTCACCGTCTTGGCGTGCGGACGCAGACCGACACCGAGCGCGACGGCTCTCGCCACCCCCCGGCGGACGTTCCGCCCGAACACCTCGGCGTCGAGCAGCAGCGCGGGAGTCGCCAGGGAAGGAAACACGCTCGGAGTCTATGGAGCTCCGGGCGCTGCGGCCTCACGCCGTGCGCAGACCAGGGTGGAGGAACGCGGTGATGCGTGACCGCAGCGAAACAGGGTCGAGTCCATGCAACCGATCGTGGTCCGCGGCCGTTCCGTACCTGCGCCACTCGGTTCGCCCGACCCCGATCGAGAGGAGGCGGTGGGGTCGATGGGCGAGTGCCGAGGAGATCGGGTGGGCGGAGGTGCCTTCCAGATAGGGCTCGACCACGATGATGTCCGGCGCCCTGAGCGCCGTGGCGACCGCCCGCGGATCCAGTGGGTGGGGGGTGGCCGTGTAGACGACGTCCGCTGCCAGCCCGCGCGTCGCCGCGAGCACAGAATCGAGCAGCGGCCCCACCACCAGCACCGAGGCGTGCGCACGATCCACCGTGCGGACCGCGACGAGCCCGTCAGGGCGCGGCTCCCGATTGGACCGGCCGCTCAGCCTCACGTAGATGGGATCGTCCCGCCGTACGGCCGCCCGCAGCAGACGTTCCACCTCGTCGGGGTGGCCGGGGACATGCACCGTCCAGCCGGGCAGTGCCGCCACGTTCCCCACGTCCTCCGGAGCCTGATGGGTCCGTCCTTGGCCGGCGGCGTCGTAGGAGGCTCCGATCGAGACGAGCACCGCCCCGACTCCCTGATGCCCGAGATCGAGTTTCAGCTGCTCGTAGGGACGTTGCACGAGGAACGGGGCATAGGAATGGACGATCGGGCGGAACCCCTCCAGGGCCAACCCCGCAACGACACCGATGAGGGCCTGTTCCCGGATCCCGACGTTCACGATGCGGCCGGGCGGAGCGAGCGGCGACAACGAAGACATCGAGATGTCTGCGAGCACCGCCACGACATGCCCGGTCGTATGGAGCAGATCGGCGGTCACCTCGACGAACCTCGCCCGCATCAGCGGCCATCCCCGACGCGCGCTACGACGACCATGGGCCGATCGGTCCGCCGTCGGAAGGCGGTCTCCAAGTCGCCATGGGAGCGACCGTCGACCACCGACGTCGACCATCCCTCGACCTCGAATCGTCGTTCGATCCCGCCCGGCCAGCCGTGGCTGGAGCTGGCATTGTCGACCACGATGGTGGTCAGCGACGAGAGTTCCAGCCTGCCGGCGAGCGCAATCGCCTCGTGATTCGAGCCCTCGTCCAGCTCTCCGTCGCCGAGCAGGCAGAACACGCGCGGACGCATCCGGCCGGACAAGCGCAACCCGAGCGTCATCCCCACCGCGATGGGAAGCCCGTGACCGAGCGAGCCGGACCCGACTTCCACTCCGGGGATCAGCATGCGGTCCGGGTGGGTCCCCAACGGTGAGTCGAAGCGGCCGAACGCCTCGAGCAGTGCGGGGTCGATGAAGCCTCGCGCAGCGAGCACGGCGTAGTACGCCATCGGACCGTGGCCCTTGGAGAGGACGAAGCGGTCTCGGTCCGGATGCCCCGGGTTCCCGGGATCGACACGAAGGATGCGGTCGTAGAGCACCCACAGCACGTCGAGGGTCGAATGGGATGAAGGTTCGTGCTTCTCGTCGCCGGACATGCGTGCCATCAGCGCGGGAAGGTCCTCGAAGCGTGACGCGGTGGTCGTGTCTGGCATGCTGCTGCACCGTAAGACTTCGAGTTAACTTGAAGTCAAATGGTCAAGCGGTTCACGATCGGAGAACTCGCCGCCCGGGCGGGGGTGAACACCTCCGCCTTGCGGTACTACGAAGCGCGCGGCTTGATCCAATCCGAGCGGACGGACGCCAATCACCGGGTGTACGCGCCACACACCCTCCGCCGGGTCTCGGTGATTCGAGCGGCGCAGGCCGTGGGCCTGACACTCACCCAGATCGAAGCCGCCCTCGCATCCCTGCCGGACGGCCGCACGCCGACAGCGGCGGACTGGGAGCGAATGTCGAGCAACTGGGAGGGCCTCTTGCAGGAACGGATCGAACGGTTGATCGACCTGCGCGACCGACTCGGAAGCTGCATCGGCTGCGGCTGTCTGTCGCTCGAGACCTGCGCGCTGTTCAATCCGGGCGACCGCGCCGAGGCGTACGGCAGCGGCGCCCGCTACCTGGCGGGCGACACCCCGACGGTGTGATCCATACTCGGAGCGGCAGCGGCGCGCGGGTGGAGATCGAGCACCGACGGCGCCCGGAACGACACCCGGAACGTGGCCCCGCCACCGATCGTCTCGTGAACCGAGACTCGGCCCCCCATCGAGTCGACCAGCGACTTGACGATCGCCAACCCGAGGCCCGAACCCTCGTGCGAACGGCGATCGGGTCGCTCCAACTGCACGAAACGGTCGAAGATACGACCGCGATCTGCTGGAGCGATGCCACGGCCGTGGTCCGCGACCACGAGGGTGAGGCCCCCGTGCTCGCGCACCATCGAGACATCGACCTCGGTTCCGTCCCCGTACTTGACTGCGTTCTCGACCAGGTTGCGTACCACTTGGGCGAATTGATCCGGGTCGGCCGCGATCACATGCGACCGGTCGACGTCGACACTGATGTCGGGATAGTCGATCGTCGGCACCACCTCCTCCAGGATCTCGGCCACGCTCACCGGCACGAGCGTCGATTGCATCGTTCCCCGGTCGAGCCGCGACGCGACCAGCAGATCCGAGATCAGCCTCTCCAGCCGGGTCGTCTGTCGACGCGCCGTCCCGACCAGTTCGGAGACGATCGTGTCCTCCCCGACCAGACCGGGGCGATTCAGGGTGTCCAGCGCGCCCCGGATCGAAGTCAGCGGCGTGCGGAGCTCATGGGTCACGATCGACACGAAGTCCGTCTTCATCTCCGCCACCTCCCGCAGCCGGGCATTCAGCTCCTCAGCCTCCTGGTGCCGACGGAGCTGCGCGAGGACGAGCCCGGCAGGACCGGCCAGGACACCGAGTTCGTCGACATCGCGCTGGTCGTAGAACTCCTTGATGGGGTTGCCCACCAGCAGCACTCCGACCCTCTTTCCTTCGACAATGAGGGGCGCAGCCATCGCCATCCGGACACCGAGCCGGCCGAGAATCCCTTCACGCTCATGCTTCACACCCTCGATACGAACCGACAGCGGGCGCTCGGACCGCAGGGCGCGGGTGACGAACACCGGATCGCGCAGCCGCACCTCGAACGACTCCTCCGGTTCCACGGCCTCGCCGTCGATCACCACCGGTGGCGCCACCCGCAGCATTCCGCTGTGCTCGTCGGCGATGAGCCATGCCCCGAATCCGGAACCGAGGTACGAGGAGAGACGAGTCAGCAGCGCCGGGAGCGCCTCGTCGGTCGAACGGGCCACGCCGAGCGTCGAGGCCAGCGCGTACAGACGCTGATAGGCGGCCCTCTCGTCGGCGAGATCGGCGACGTGGGCCCGGTCGCTGTGGGCGGTGCGCTCCAACTGGCCGGCGACAAAACCGACGGACAGGGAGGTGACGGCCACGATGACGAGGGGTCCGGCCATCCCCGAGAGGGAGGCTCCGTCGGCGGCCAGGTACGAGCCCGCAACGAGCCCCAGCGTGAGCACCGTGACGAACGCGTGCCGGATGGGGGTGAGGACGAGTCCCGTCATCACCACGACCGCCGCGAGGAGTGGGCGGGTGGATGCGGCCAGTGCCGGCACCAGTGCGAGAGCCCCGAACACCAGCGCCACGATGATCGACCACAACCACGCCACCCACGACTCCGCCGACGCCGCCGCCCGCTCCCAAGGCACCCGGGTCGCCAGCGCCTGGCCGACGAGCGTCGTGCCGAGGAAGGCGGCGGAAGTCGGTTCGAGCCGGTGCCCGTCGATCGCC
>CAZCRP010000044.1:0-13286 GCA_964501055.1 uncultured Acidimicrobiaceae bacterium | reverse complement strand
GTGGATCAACGCCGAGACCGGAGTGGGCCCCTCCATGGCGTCGGGCAGCCAGACGTAGAGCGGGATCTGGGCGGACTTGCCGGCCGCTCCGACGAGGAAGAGAAGGCCGATGGTGGTGGCGGTCCCCGTTGTCAGCACCTCTCCTGCCCGCTCGAAGATGCCCGCGAAGCTCAACGTGCCGAAGTGGACGAATACGAGCATCAGCCCGATCATGAACCCGAGGTCGCCCACCCGGTTCACGATGAACGCCTTCTTGCCGGCCGCCGCGGCCGACGGCTTCGTGTACCAGAAGCTGATCAGGAGATACGAGCACAGTCCCACCAGCTCCCAGCCGAGGAACAGCATGGCGAAGTTGCCGGCCAGGACGAGAGCGAGCATCGAAGCGGCGAACAAGTTGAGATAGGTGAAGAAGCGGGCGAACCGCTCGTCGCCGTGCATGTAGCCGATGGCGAAGACGTGGATGAGGGTCCCCACGCCGGTGACGATCAGCGTCATCAGCGCCGAGAGCGGATCCCACTGGATCTCGAAGGCGGCGCCGATGGCCGGCATCCACTCCCACAGCATGATCGGGTCGGCATGGGTGGCGGTCCCGCGCAGGAAGTCGATCGACGACACCAGCGCGAGCAGGAACGAGGCCCCGACGGCGACTGTCGCCAGCCAGCCCGCGAGCGGCTCTCCCAGTCGGCGGCCCAGGAAGTGGAGGACCACCGAGCCGAGCAGCGGCGCCAGGATGACGAGTGGAACCAGCGATTCGACACTCATCCGCGCAGCTCCGCCAGTTCGTCGACCGAGGCGGTCTCCCGACGGCGGAAGATGGCCACCATGATCGCCAGGCCGACGACGACCTCGGCGGCAGCCACCACGAGGACGAAGAAGACCGACACCTGGCCTTCGAGGGAGCCCAGTGCCCGCCCGGCGGCCACAAAGGTCAGGCAGACGGCGTTGAGCATGAGCTCGACGCACATGAACATGATGAGGGCGTTGCGGCGGACCAGGATTCCTAGCAGGCCGATCGAGAACAACGCGGCGGCCAGGGTCATGTACCAGCCGGCGGTGACCTCGATCATTCGGCGGGCTCCGAGCGACGGAAGTAGGCGAGCACGATCGCGCCGGCGGCCGCGATCGTGAGGAGGATGGCGGTCACTTCGAACGCCAGCACCCAGTCGGTGAACAGCCGTCCTGCCAGCGCCTCGACCGTGCCGTTGGGTGGTGTCTCGAGTCCGCTGGAGGCCGGAACCCAGTCGAAGCGCCCTCCGATGGCCAGCATCCCCCCGATCACGAGGGTGAGCAGCGCCAACCCGCCGATCAGCGGCCGGTGGAACGGCAGGCTCTCCGACATGTCCTCGTCCTTGTCCACCCCGATCATCATGATCACGAACAGGAACAGGGTGAGCACGGCGCCGGCGTAGACGATGATCTGCACGGCGGCGATGAGATGCGCCAGGTTCACGACGTAGAACACGCCGATCGAGAACAGGGTGCCGAGGAGCCCGAGCGCGCCGTACACCGGATTGCGGGCGAAGACGACAGTGAGGGCGCCACCGATCGCGGCGGCGCCCATCACCACGAACACGACCAGTTCGATCATTCGTCCCTGGTCTCCTGGTCCGGCTCCGGATCCCAGTCCGCCGGGCCCGGAGTTCCCTGCCATTGGGCGACGCCCTGATAGGCGGCGGTGCCGGAAGGGGCGGTGGCGCGCAGCCACCCGTCCGCCACGTCCAGCTCGTCGTGGTCCGCGAGCGGGTCGTCCGGGAACATGTGGGGTACCCGACCATCGACGTCCATCAGCAGTTCGTCCTTGGTGTAGATGGCGTCGGCGCGGTTGGTGGTCGACATCTCGAAGAGATGCGTCATCGTGATCGCCTCGGTGGGGCAGGCCTCGACACAGAGCGCGCAGAAGATGCAGCGGAGCATGTTGATCTCGTACACGAAACCGAACCGCTCACCGGGGCTGACCGGTGCATCGGTCGGGTTGTCCTGGCCGCGGACGTAGATGCAGCGGGCCGGGCACGCCCCGGCGCACAACTCGCACCCGATGCACTTCTCCATCCCGTCCGGATACCGGTTGAGGACGTGCCTGCCGTGGAACCGCGGCGGCTTGTCCCGGAACACCTTGGGGTATTCGATCGTGACGCGGGGTTGGAACATCTGGCGACCGGTCACCCGGAGGCCCTTCACCAGCTCGCTGATCACACCCATCGTCTCACCTCACGCCCACGGCAGCCCGAATCGTCGCACACCGATGACGAGGCTCGAAAGCAGCAGCCATCCCAGGGCTCCGGGGATGAGCCGCTTCCACCCCAGGGTCATCAACTGGTCGTAGCGAAGTCGGGGCAGGGTGGCCCGGATCCAGATGAACACGAAGAAGATGGCGTAGGTCTTGGCCAGGAACCAGAAGGTGGGGAGGATGGCCGACAACACCGCCCCCCCGAATGTCGGGCCGTTCCACCCTCCGAGGAAGAGGGTGGCGGCGAGCGCCGACATCGAGAAGATGTTGACGTACTCGGCGAGGAAGAACATCGCGAAGCGCATCCCCGAGTACTCGGTGTGGAATCCGCCGACGATCTCCTGCTCGGCCTCGACGAGATCGAACGGCGCGCGGTTGGTCTCCGCCACGGCCGCCACCATGAAAATGACGAAGGCGACGATCTGGGGGAAGACGTTCCAGCGTGGCAGGTACTGGGTGACGAAGCCCAGCTGCGGCATCACCTCCGACAGCGAGCCGGACTGGCGGGCCACGAGCTCCGACAACGACAGCGAGCCGCCGCCGGTGCCGCCGGCGGTCGCCGACCACACGACGACCGCCACGATCGACAGCCCCATCGCCGCCTCGTAGGAGATCGCCTGGGCGGTGGCACGCACGCCTCCCAGGAGGGGGTACTTCGAGCCGGACGACCAGCCCGCCAAGACGACCGCGTACACCGCCAGCGAGGACATGGCCAGGATGAAGAGCACGCCGATGTTGAGGTCCGTCCCCTGCAAGTGGACCGTCCTCCCGCCGACCTCGAAGGGCGCACCCCAGGGGATCACCATGAACAGCAGGAACGCCGGCACGACCGCCAGGAACGGAGCCAGCACGAACGCCCCCATCTCGGCCCGTCGGGGGCTGATCTGCTCCTTGAAGAACAGTTTGAGGCCGTCGGCCACGGTCTGGAGGATCCCGAAGGGCCCTGCCCGGTTGGGACCGATCCGGCTCTGCATGTCGGAGATCACCTTGCGCTCGATCCACACATTGAGGACCGTGACCACCAGCAGGAGCACGAACGTCGCCAGGACGCGCCCGAGGATGATCAGGAAGTCGATGAGGTCCATCTACCCGTCGCCGTTCGTGGATCGGTTGCCGACCGTCGAGATTACGGAGCAGCCGGAAAGCGAACAAAACACCGGGTCGAGAGTAAACGTCACATCGTCCCGCAGCGTGTGGATGATGTGCGGACCCAGATTGCGACGAGCATGCCCACTGTGAACGACGCCTCGTTCGACGACTTCTACCTGCGTGAGTTCCGCCCGATGGTGGCGCTGGCGGCCGCCGTCAGCGGCAGCCACCTCCTGGCCGAGGATCTGGCCCAGGAGGCGATGACCCGGGTCTACCGGCGCTGGGATCGCATCGCCGGCTACGACAAGCCGGGGGCATTCGCGCGTCGGGTGACGATCAACCTGGCGTCGTCGCGCCGGCGGCGAGACGTGGTCGCTGCTCGCGGGGATGCCCGTCTCGAATCGAGGTCGATTCCGCCGCCGGCGGAGCCCTACGACGAGGTGTGGCAGGCGGTTGCCAGCCTTCCTCCCCAGCAACGGGCCGCCATCGCGCTGCACTACCTGGAAGACCGCCCGGTCGATGAGATCGCGGTCATCCTCGGATGCGCCGAATCCACCGCCAGGGTCCACCTCCACCGGGCGCGCACCACCCTCGCCACCCTCCTGGAAGGAGCGGATCGATGAACAGTGACGACCGCCTCCGCCGTGCATTCGCCGACCTCGAACGACGGGCCCGGGAGGTCGACGTTCGCTCCGGCCTCGCCCGCCTCCCCCGCCGGACCGACCGTCCGGCCTGGCTTCCGGCGCTGGCCGGTGCTGCCGCGGTCGTCATCGTGATCGGCGCCGTGGCCGTCTCGGGGTTCCTGGCGGGACCGGATGACGACAGCGACATCGCCACCGGCACGACCACCGGCGACACCAGTGTCACTCCCGGCACCGATCCGGTCACCTCCACCACCGTGTTCGTGACGACCACACTGGCCCCGCTCGACGATCCACGGCTCCCGACGCATCGGGTCAGCGGGGTGGCAGCCGACGACGTGCTCAACATGCGGCGCGATCCGGGCACGTCCGGGGAGCTCTACGCCGCTCTGCCTCCGAACTATGCCGGTATCCGCCTCGTCGGCAACGTCGCCATCGTGGCCGACGGTGCCGAGTGGTGGGAGATCGAACTGCTCGACCCGATCCGCCTCATCGGTCAGGAGGAGCCGCTCGACGGGGCACCGATCACAGGGTGGGTGAATTCGGCCTTCGTCGCCGAGTACGACGCCTCGGCCGCCGACCAGCAGGCACCATGCACCGGCGCGATCGGAACGGCGCCCGCTGCCGCCGGACCGGGGCCCGACCATGTGTACGCCATCCGCCAGTTCCAGCTCGATGCCTGTGTCCGGACGGTGGTGACGTTCGGCGAGAACTTCGACGACGGCTACCCGACCTACGACCGGATCAGCACCGACGTGCGGCCGGCGGGCTCACCGACCGTGCGCCTGGAGCGCATCAACGGCACGACAGCCGTCATCCTCGACGGCGTCCCATACGCCTGGGCCACCCAGTCGGGCACGTTCCAGTCGAGCGTGGCACTGGTCGGCCGGTGGACGGACGGTTCGCTGGCCGTCTTCGTGACCGTGCCCGGCTCCACATCGGTGCAAGTGACCGACGACGGCCGGCTGGTGATCGACGTGACGCCGGATGCCCCCAGCGGACCGGCCGGCGCCGGCTTCCACCTGCTGGGTTCGCCGGTGGTGATGCCGGGGGGCGCCGTCGAGGTGTGGGGCCTGGCACGGCCGTTCGAGGCGAACATCGGCACGACGATCCTCGGGGCGGACGGGTCTCCGGTGGAAGGCGTCGGCCCACCCTTCGTCATGACGACCGACTGGATCGATGCGTGGGGACTGTTCCAGTACCGCGCCGTCGGCTTGGAATCCGGGGTGCATCTCCTGACCCTCGTCCAGGAGGGCGGCGACCAGGCCCACGAGCTGGCCGTCGAATTCACGGTTCCCGACCGCCAGCCGGCAGAGACGCTCCTCTCCTCCGATCTCGAGCTCACGGACCGGGTGCGAGCCTTCGCCCGCGGAGAGATCTCGGCCTCCGATCTGCCGTTCACCGACGCGGTCGAAATCTCGTTGGGCACCGATCACCTCGCGACGGTGACCGACCCCGGGGACCCCTCGTCGTGGCTGATCGATACGGCAGAGTGGAACGGCTATGCCGGCCCCTTCGACGTGCTCGGTCCGCTGCGCTCCGAAGCGGGGATCACGACCACGCTCGTCGGTCCGCAGCCGCATTGCGCGGGGCCGCCGCTCGACACGCCGTGGCCCTCTGTCCGCCGCCTCTCGATCCAGCCGACCGGCACCACGTCGTGTCTGGAGTGGTACGCCATCGACGTGTTCCTCGACGGCGACGGCGCCATCACCCGGCTCATGCTCGACCTGTGGGAACCGTGACCTCGGTTGGTAAGGTCGCGAGGTCCCTCATCAGGAGCTCACGATGAGTGAAGTGGTGTACCGCTCGATCGTGCGTGTGGAGCGAGTCAAGGGCCCGGTCCGGAAGGCTTGGCTCCCGGCCCTCGACGAGCCGATCACCTTCGGCGTCCACTCGGAGATCGCCGAGCACTACGGCGTGGAACCGGACGCCTACCCGCCGGACGCCACGACGATCGACTACCTCGTCTCAGCCGCGGCCGGTTGACTGACGGGAACCCTCGGGGGCGCGCTGGAGGCGCGCGGCATCAAGGCAAGCGGAGGCAGTCTCACCTCCACCACCGTGGGCGAGATCGAGAAGGAGGGCCGCGTCCTGATCGTGAAGAGGATCCACGTCACCTATCACCTGCGCGGTGTCGGCGACGAGCAGCGCCCGAGCGCCGAACGTGTGCACGGCTTCCACGCCGACTACTGCCCTGTCGCCCGCTCGATCCGCCCCGCCATCGACATCACCACCGAGCTCGAGTACATCGACTGACCCTGTGTCGGCTGCGGTGGGAGAAAATCTCAGCCTCTCCCTCCGCTGGGGGGAGACAGCCTCGCCGCAGGCGAGGCAGAGGGGGGCGGCGAGCAAAGCGAGCCCGTCGGTGCACGGTGGGAGAATTCCCCCCTTCCCGGGCCTGCGGCCGGTACTCCCCCCTCTGCGGGGGGAGAAGGGAAATCGCCTCTCCCTCCGCACGGGGGGAGAAATCTCAGTCTCTCCCTCCGCTGGGGGGAGACAGCCTCGCCGCAGGCGAGGCAGAGGGGGGCGGCGAGCGCCAGCGAGCCGGTTCACTCCGTCGGGACGCGGCGGAATGCGGCGGGGATGGCACTGACGATGGCGAAGGCCTGCACGAAGATGAGCGAAGTCGGCAACAGCAGCCCGAGGCTGAAGAGCGCCCAGCCGCCGATCCGCATCCGGCGTGCGCGCGGCTCGGGGAGCCTCTCCAGTCCGGCGAGGAACGCCAGCCCGCCCACGAGGGTCAGCACGGAGGAGGCCCCGAACAGGAGCCGGGCCGGTGGCTCGAATCCGGACATGAGCGCACTGGCGCCGACCAGGCCGCCGAACATCAACGCGACGACGCCCGCCCCTCTCCCCAGCCAGCGCGTGGTGTCCGCCTTGTCGAGGTTCATGCCCCGCAACCTAATGCTCAGGTCGGAGCGACCTCGACGAGGAGTTCGGGGCCGAGTGACGGTCCTCCCGGCTGGTTGAAGGGGACATAGACGGTGCCGCGCGCCAGCGACGAGTCGCGGACGAGGGGAAGTGTGGCGGTCACCTCGCCGGCGGTGATCGTCGCCTCGCCGTCGAGACCGAGCCGGCTGGCGTCGTCGGGATGGACATGGAGAGTCGCTCCCGGTGCGAGGGAGTGGAGCGACAATCCCTGCCGCATGAGCACGCCGTCGTCGTACATCGTCCGCGCCGAGTGGAGGACGAGCCCTCCCTTCACGATCTCGCCGGGAGTGTCGGCCGGCACATAGGAGAGAGGCTGCTGGGCATCTCCGTACGGCACGACCACGCCGTCCCGTTCGTCCCAGTCGAGCAGATCCCAGGTGACCCCCCGATAGGCCGGAGCCGCGGCCGCGATCTCCTTGCCGATCCCCTCCGCCGACGTGAACCCGAGCGAGGTTCCCATGCGTGCCGCCAGGTCCTCGAGGATCGCCCAGTCAGGCCGGGATTGACCGTGGCCGGTGGTGATGGCATTGACCTTCTGCACCCGCCCCTCCAGATTCGTAACGGTTCCGTCCTTCTCGGCGAAGCCGTCGGCGGGAAAGATGACATCGGCCGCGGCGTTCGATGCGTGGAGGAAGAGGTCGATCGACACGACGAAGTCGGCCGCCGCCAGCGCCTCCTGCGCCGCCATGGCGTCCGGCATGTCGGCAGCCGGGTCGGCGCCCAGCAGGATCAGTGCCTTGAGCGAGCCGTCGAGCATGTGGGAGGTGGATCGGCCGGGCTTGGCCGGGAGTTCGCCCCAGACGTCACCGAACGGCTCGGGAGCCGTCACCGACACACGGCCGGGAAGCAGATTGGGTGCGAGGCCCATGTCGAGAGCCCCGTACACGTTGGCGCGCCGGGCGAGGGGAAGGATCGATGCCCCCGGGAACGTGCGGATCCACGCAGCGACCGCCTCCGGCAGACGGGGATCCTCGCCGTATCCCGTTCGTCCCACCAGGGCAACGACCGGTCCCTCGGCCACGGCGGCGGCCGCCGCCGTGTAGTCGCCACCCGGGCGGCGTAGTTCGGACAGGATCTCGGCGCCGGCGCCGGGGCGATAGCGGATCACGTGGCTGGCACGATCGTCGAGGCCGGTCGCTCGCGGATGGACGACGACCAATGTCGCCCCCAGTTCCTGGGCAGCCCGGCGCACCCGCAGATAGAGCGTGGGATGCTCCTCCTTGAGGTCAGGTCCCCAGACGAGGACCGTCTTCGCGCGCTCGAGGTCTCCGATGAGGCCGCGGCCGGCGGTGGCGGCCAGGAACTGGGGTTCGAGGCCGTCGTCGAGCTGGGCGTCGACGTTGTTGGTCCCGACCACCGTGCGCATGAACTTCGACAGGGCGTAGGCATCCTCGTTGGTCCCGCGTGCCCCGCCGATCGCTCCGATGGCGTCCGCCCCCTCTCCGTCGCGGATCGACGTCAGCCGGTCGGCGACCAGCGCCAGCGCCTCGGCCCACGTCGCCTCCCGGTGCCCGTCTCCCTGTCGGATGAGCGGCGTCGTCAGCCGGTCGGGCGAGTTGAGGTACTCGAACCCGAAGCGGCACTTGTCGGACAGCCAGCCGTGATTCGTGTGCTCCGAATCCACCCCCAAGAATCTGAGGATCTCGTTCTGGCTGGCCTGGACGTTCATCTTGTCGCCGGCCGTGCAATGCATGCAGGTGGACTCGACTGCCACCAGATCCCACGGCCGGGCCCGGAATCGGTAGGCCGTGGCGGTGAGGGCGCCGACGGGACAGATCTGGACGGTGTTGCCCGAGAAGTACGAGGAGAAGGGCAGGTCGGGGAAGGTGTTGACCTGGGTGCGGTTCCCCCGGTCCTGGAATTCGATCAGCGGATCACCGGAGATCTCCTCGGAGAAACGGGTGCAGCGGGCGCAGAGGATGCAGCGCTCGCGGTCCAGCAGCACCAGATCCGAGATCGGAATGGGTTTCTCGAAGTGGCGCTTCTCCTCGACGAACCGCGACTCGCCGGGGCCGTAGGACATGGTTTGATCCTGCAGCGGGCATTCCCCTCCACGGTCGCAGACGGGGCAGTCGAGCGGGTGATTCGCCAGCAGGAACTCCAGGATGCCCTCCTGTGCCTTCGTCACCGTGGCGTTCTGGGTGTCGACGACCATGCCGTCACCCACCGGGTTCGTGCAGGCGGTCACCAGCATCGGTCCCCGCGGGGTCTCGACTTCCACGAGACACATGCGACACATTCCGACCGGGTTCATGCGCGGATGCCAGCAGAACCGGGGGATGTAGACGCCGCCGTCCTGCGCCGCTTTGATGATCATCTCGCCGGCCCTGGCCTGCATCTCCTTGCCATCGACGGTGATGGTGACGAGCTGTTCTGACACGCCGCTGGGTCTCCGGTTCGAGGGTGCGGGCGCAGGATAGGAACGGGCGGAGGACCGCCCCAACTTCAGCCGGTGACCGGACCCTGCAGCTGCTCGATGGCCTCTTTGACGAAGTCGGGGATGGGGGTGGGTTGGAATGTCTCGGCGTCCACGATCACATGCGTGGCCTTCGCCTCCACCAACGCCGCATCCTCCTGCCCCTCGATCCACACCCGTCCGTGGGCGGTGAGCGAGGTGTTCCCGAAGCGGATCACCCGCATCCCCACGCAGATCTCGTCGCCGATCCGGGCAGAGCCAAGGAAGTCCAGCTCCATCCTGCGCAGCACGATCTCATACCCCCGGGCGGGAAGCTCTTCGATCCCCAATCCGGCGGCGTCGAGGAAGTCGGTCAACGTGTCGTCGAAGTAGACCGAGTAGTTGGCGTTGAAGACGATCTTCTGGGCGTCGGCGTCCGAGTACCGGACCCGGCGACGGTATACGACGGGAAACTCCATGGCCGCCACCATATGCGCGCGCCGCCGCCCCACGCCGAATACGGCTAGCGAGCGCCGCCGATGGAGACCTGCACCGGGCGGCGGAGTTGCGGGCAGCCTCCGTTCTCGGTGTGGTCGAGGATCTCGTCGCGGAAGTACTTGGCGATGGAGATGATGGGAGACACCGCCGACGGTCCGAGCGGGCAGATGGTCGTCTGCTTCGGGGGCCATCCCAGCCCGACGGAGATGTTGTCGGACACATCGAGCATCAGGTCCAGGTCGATCATCCGGCCCTGTCCGGCCTCGATCCGCCGCAGGATCATCTCCAGCCAGGTGGTGCCCTCCCGGCACGGGGTGCACTGACCGCACGACTCGTGCGAGAAGAAGCGCACGATCCGCTCGGCGGCCCGCACCACACAGGTGGTGTCGTCCATCACGACGACTGCTCCCGATCCGAGCATCGACCCCGCTTGGCCGGTGTCGGCCTTGGTGATCGGAAGCTCGAGATGCTCGCCTGGCACGAACCACGGAGCCGACGCCCCACCCGGTATCCAAGTCTTCAGTTCCCGTCCGTCACGCATCCCGCCGGCCACGTCGTAGATGAGATCGCGCCAGCTGAGACCATGCGGCAACTCGTAGTTGCCCGGCTTGTTCACGTGGCCAGACACCGAGAACAGGAACGTGCCGGTGTCCTCCTCGTGGCCGAGGCCCCGATAGTCATCGCTCCCCATCGCCAGAATGTGCGGCACATTGGCCATCGTCTCGACGTTGTTGACGATGGTCGGCTTCATGTACAGCCCTTTGGCGGCGGGAAAGTACGGGGGCTTGAGACGCGGCTCACCGCGTCTTCCCTCCAGTGAGTTGATAAGGGCGGTCTCCTCACCGCAGATGTAGGCCCCGGCGCCGAGATGCACCGTCAACTCGAGGTCGTAGTCAGAACCGAAGATCCCCGGGCCGAGATAGCCGGCGGCGTAAGCCTCGTCCACCGCCTTCTGCACCCGCCGGGCGGGCTTCGGATACTCCCCGCGGATGTAGATGAAGGCGTGGTGGACCTCGTTGGCGATCGCGCTGATGATGATCCCCTCGATCATCTGATGCGGGTCGCGCTCCAACAGCTGACGGTCCTTGAAGGTGCCCGGCTCGGACTCGTCGGCGTTGACCACGAGATAGGCCGGGCGCACCGGTGCCAGAAAGCTCCACTTCATGCCGGTGGAGAAGGCCGCGCCTCCCCTGCCGAGCAAACCGGACGTCTTGACGAGATCGACGAGATCGTCACGGGTCATGCCGGTGGCGATTCTCGCCTGGGCGTATCCGCCGGTCGCCTCGTATCGCCTGAGGGTGTGGCTGTCGGTGGGATGCTCGGTCATCCGACGGGTGATGAGCCGGAGGCCGTTCATCGCGACTCCTCCACCGTGCCCAGTGGACCGAAGGCCGGATACGGCCCGATGGCCGCGTCGGTCTCGGCAACTGCCCAGTCGAAGCTGGTGATCCCGCCGAACAACTGCTGCATCTCGTCGCCGTTCACCGACCCAGGACGCGCCTTGCGCAGCCACTCGACGAGCGCCCTGGCCTTCTCCGGGCTGACGCCTTCGATCAGCTCGTAGTTCACCTGCACGGCCGGTGCGCCACCGCAGGCACCGATGCACTCGGCATGTTCGACCGACAGCAGTCCGTCGGCATCGGTTTCTCCGTGGGGAACGCCCGACTCGTCCTCCACCGCATGGAGCACGTCGTCCCCACCCACCAGCATGCAGGAGATCGACGTGCACACCGAGACGAGATAGGTGCCGGTGCGCTCCCGCTTGTACATGGTGTAGAACGAGGCCACCGCGTGCACCTGGGCGGGCGTGAGCCCCGTCCACCCGGCGACCTCTTTCATGCCCTCGTCGGTCAGCCACCCGTCCTCTCGCATCGCCAGGTAGAGGAGCGGCATCACCGCGGACCGCTTCTCGGGGTACCGGGCGATGATCTGCCGGGCTCGCTCCTGGGTGGCTTCGGGCCAGATGCTCATCGTCGAGCGATGCTAGGGGACGGCCACAGCCGTGCCGAACCGACCGCCGACAGCGACGATTCCGAAAATGGGACGACCGGGACCTCTCGGCCCGATAGCCTGTGAACAGCCCCCGTCGAGGATCCGATGCGCCGGCCCGCCTGACCATCTCCGACTCCCCGTCAGCGATTCAGGAGCGCGCGCGTGCCCTCACTCTCTCTCACCTCCGTCCACTTTTCCTACTCGTCGTCCCATCACGTCCTGCAGAACGTCGAACTCGACCTCGGCCCTGCCTGGCATGGCCTCGTCGGCGACAACGGATCCGGCAAGACCACGCTGCTGCGGCTGCTGGCCGGTGAGCTCGAACCGACGTCCGGCATCATCCGCCGCCCCGCGCACGTCCTCCTGTGTGACCAGTTGGTCGACTCTCCCTCTGCGGAGGTGCTCGCTTTCGCCCAGTCCGACATCTCCGAGGCGTACGCGCTGCGCGGGAGGATGGGGATCGACCCTCCCATGGTGGAGCGGTGGGAGACGTTGTCTCCGGGCGAACGGCGACGGTGGCAGGTGGCGGCAGCCCTCGCCGGCCGGCCCGACGTCCTGCTGCTGGACGAGCCCACCAACCATCTCGACCGGGAGACCACCGACGAGCTGGTGCGCGAACTCGGTCGCTTCCGCGGCATCGGGGTGGTGGTGTCACACGATCGCCGAGTCCTCGACCGGTTGACGACCCGCACGCTGCGGACGATCGGTGGATCGGTCGATTCATGGAAGGCGCCTTACACCGTGGCGCGCCGGGAGTGGGAGTCAGAAGAGGCCGGACGCCGTGAGGATCTGGATACGGCTACCGCAGAAGCGAGAAAGCTCGAACGAAGGCTGGCCGACCAGCGCCGGACCTTCGAGGCGAAGACGGCGCAATGGAAACGGAGCCAGCGGTACGCCCGCCCCGGCGACCACGACACCACATCGGCCGTGAGGACGAAGAAGTTCCGCACCGGCCAAGCGGCAGCAGGACAGCGGATCGGCGCCCTCCGTGACGAAGCGAGCCGGGCGGACGACCGCCGCCGATCTCTCGCCGTGGAGCGCACCCACAGGGGCGCCATCGTCTTCGAAGGCGAACCGGCACCGCGGACAGTGCTCGTCACCCATGTCGGGGACCTCACCGCGGGCGACAGGGTCCTGGCCACCGATCTCACCGTGATCGTCGAACGCACCACTCGGCTGCACATCGCGGGCAGGAACGGGGCAGGAAAGTCCAGCCTGCTCGGTTCGCTCGCTCGCAGCTGGGACCTCCCGTCCGAGCGCCTGTTCCACCTCCCGCAGGACCTCACAGCCGACGAGTCATCGGCGGCGATGCGGACCACCAACGCCCGCCCGCCCGACGAGCTGGGAGAGACGATGCAGCTGTTCGCTCGCCTGGGCGGCAAGCCGGACTCGGTCCTCGCCTCCGACCTGCCCTCGCCCGGCGAACTGCGGAAGCTGCTGCTCGCCGACGCGTTGCGCCGCAACGTGTGGTGCCTGCTGCTCGACGAGCCCACCAACCATCTCGACCTCGACA
>CAZCRP010000043.1:0-13354 GCA_964501055.1 uncultured Acidimicrobiaceae bacterium | reverse complement strand
TGATCGCCTCGTCGATGTCGTGGGTGACGAAGACGATCGTCTTCTGCAGTTCCTCCTGCAGGCGGAGGAACTCGTTCTGGAGGCGGTCACGGGTGATGGGGTCGATCGCCCCGAACGGCTCGTCCATCAGCAGCACCTCGGGGTCCGCGCCCAGCGCGCGGGCGACCCCGACGCGTTGCGCCTGGCCGCCGGACAGCTCCCGGGGGTAGCGGGTGCGGTAGATCTTCGGGTCCATCGACACCATCTCGAGGAGTTCGTCGACTCTGGCGTTGATGCGGGCCGAGTCCCACCCCAGCAGCCGGGGGACGGTGCCGATGTTCTCGGCGATGGTGCGATGGGGAAAGAGCCCGATCTGTTGGATGACGTAGCCGATGCGGCGACGCAGCAGGTCGGCGTTCACGGTCGTGACGTCTTCGCCGTCGAAGATGATGTGGCCGCCGCTCGGCTCGATCATCCGGTTGATGAGCCGCAGGGTGGTGCTCTTCCCACAGCCGGACGGTCCGACCAGTACGAGGATCTCGCCCTTCGGGATCTCGAGGTTGAGTTCCGCCACGGCCGGTTCGGTCTCGCCGGGATAGACCTTGGTGACGTTCTCGAGGCGGATGAATGCGTCTGCGGACATGGCAGGTCGTGCTCCTTCGGTCACCGAATACCCGGCGAGGTCGTGTACTTGCGGATGAGCCCGAAGATCCCGTCGAAGATCAGGGCGAGGATGATGATGAAGATGGTCCCGGTCCAGATCTTTTCGACCGCGAGGCGGAAGCCCCAGTTGGAGAGCCCGTCCTTGATGAAGTCACCCAGACCGCCACCGGCGATGAGGGTGGCGATGGCGGCGATGCCGGCGGTGAGCAGTGCCGCCACCCGGATCCCCGTGATGATGACGGGCCAGGCGAGGGGCAGTTGGATCTTCCAGAGGCGGTCGCGCTTGGTGAGCCCCATCCCCCGGGCGGATTCGAGCACGGCCGGGCTGACCTCGGCAAGGCCGGTGACGGTGTTGCGCATGATCGGCAACAAGGCGTACATGAACAGGGCGATGAACGCCGACCAGAAGCCGAGTCCGACCAGCGGGATGAAGATCGTGAACAGCGCGAGCGACGGCAGGGTGATGAAGACCGAGGCGATGCCGAGCGCCACTTCCTTCTGGATCGGCTTGTCCTGCACCCACACGCCGATCCCGACTCCCACGATCGTGGCCGCCACCATCACGGTGACCATGTAGAAGGCGTGTTGGAGGGTGAGTTCGATCACCTGATCGAACCGGCTGACGATGAACTCGATGAAGCTCCGTAGACCTTCCATGCGCTCCCTTCTGAAGCGAGGAGGGGGCCGGCCACCGCCCCCTCCTCAGTCGTGTCTCAGGTCAGCCCTGGATCAGTCCCTGATCGATCAGGTACTGACGCGCCACGTCCTGTGGGCTGATGCCGTCCTCGTTGACCTGACGGTTCAGCTCCTGCATCAGGTCGTCGTCGAGCGGGGCGAGGATGGCGTCGGCGATCGTGTCGAAGGCAGCAGGTGCCTCCTGGTACTTGTCGTCCCGGATGTTCATGGAGACGTTGTACAGGATCATCACGCCCGGGTCTTCCACGACCGTGAGCCCGAGAGCCGGGATGCGCCCGTCGGTGGTGAAGATCTCACCGAAGTCGCAGTTGTTCGCTGCGGTCTCGGTGTAGATCACGCCGGTGTCGAGGATTTCGATCTGGTTCTGCGGCACCGTGTACCCGGTGGCCATCTCGAACAGGATCAGGCCATCGGGCCGGCTCGGGAACTCGGACTCGAGACACAGCGACGCGTCCGGATTGGCCGCGAGGTAGTCGGCCATCGTCTGCATCGTGAAGGCACCGCCGTTGGCGGTGGTCAGTTCGGGGCTGGAGGCGAATCCGTAGGTGTCGTTGAAGGGCGAGCGGCTCAGCCAGTGGATGCTGTTGCGAGCCAGATCCTGCTCGGCGACGATGGTTGTGAGTGTCTGGGGGTCGTTGGGAATGTCGTCTTCGATGCCGAGATGCACCGAATATCCCGTCCCGTTGTACTCCATGTAGGTGTCGATCTCACCGGACAGCAGCGCCTGGCGGGCGACGTTGGTGCCACCCAGATCGACGCGGTCGGTGACATTGGCACCGAGTGCCTCGAACACGACGACCATGATCTGGCCGAGCACCAGCTGCTCGGTGAAGTCCTTCGACCCCACGGAAATGTCGATGCCCTCGAGGCTGACGTCGGCGAGAGGGCCGGCGCCGCCGGCGGCGTCACCGCCGGTGTCTCCGTCCCCGCAGGCCGAGACGACGAGTGCGAGCACTCCCAACAGCACCGTGAAGCGACGCATGGCAGTGAGTTTCATGTGGGTACCTTCCTCCGAATGGTGGATGAGACCGCGACCGACGCGGGCCGGTGCGACCTGGGTTTGACCCTAACAACCACCCAATCGTGAAGGTCAAATCGTGCCACGATGCGGAACGGCACGAGAATCCATTCACATGCGGAAGACGCCGAACTCGGAAGTTCCTTTCACCTCGCCCGAGTGGGTCGCAGAGAGCGCGATTCCAAGCACGGAACGTGAGTCGCGGGGGTCGAACAATCCGTCGTCCCGCACCCGTCCCGTCGAGTGATACGCCTGCTCCTCATACTCGATTTGGGCCTCGATGAGCGCCCGCCGCTGCGCGTCGGCCTCCTCGTCGAACGGTATTCCTCGGGCTTCTGCGCCCTCGCGGGCGATGATGGACATGACCCCGGCGAGTTGCTTCGCCCCCATGACGGCCACCTTGTGATTGGGCCAACCGAAGACGAATCGCGGTTCGTAGGCGCGCCCGGACATTCCGTAATTCCCCGCCCCGTATGAGACCCCGGCCATGAGTGCGATGTGCGGCAGCGTGGAGTTGGCGATGACGTTGATCATCTTCGCTCCGTCCTTGATGATCCCGCCCTGCTCGTACTGCTTGCCGACCATGTACCCGGTTGTGTTGTGCACGAAGAGCAGCGGGGTGTCGTACCGGTTGCACAACTGGATAAACTCGGTTGCCTTCTTCGCCTCGTCCGAGAAGATGACACCCCGTTGGTTGGCCAGCACCCCCACCGGGAATCCGTGGATCGATGCCCACCCGGTCACGAGCGAGGTGCCATACAGCGCCTTGTACTCCTCGAAGCGTGACCCGTCGACGACCCGCGCCAGGATCTCGCGCATGTCCATCGGTACTCGCAGGTCGTGGGGGATGAGTCCGAGGAGGTCATCGGGATCGTGGACGGGTTCGTCGGCCGGCATTGTCGGGCCGGGCCCGCGCTTGCGCCAGTTCAGGTGCCCCACGATCTCCCGTCCGATGCGGATTGCGTCCAGCTCATCCACTGCGAAGTAGTCGGACAGACCCGAGACCCTGGAGTGCATCGCGGCACCGCCCAACTCCTCGTCGGTCGACTCCTCGCCCGTCGCCATCTTGACGAGTGGCGGTCCGCCCAGGAACACCTTGGCCCGCTCGTTCACCATCACGGCGTAGTCGGCCATCCCCGGCACGTAGGCGCCTCCGGCGGTCGAACTGCCGAAGACGAGGGCGATGGTGGGTATGCCCTGGCGGGACATGTGCGTCAGGTTGCGGAACCACTTGCCGCCAGACAGGAAGACCTCGTCCTGGTCGGGCAGATCGGCCCCGGCGGACTCGACGAGATTGATCAGCGGCAGCCGGTTCTGGAGGGCGATCTCCTGGGCTCGCAACGCCTTCGGGAGCGAGTACCGGTTCGATGCCCCCGCCTGACTGGTGGGGTCGTGAGCGGAGAGCACGCACTCGACGCCGTTGACGACGCCGATTCCGGTGACGGCATTCGCACCCAGCGGCTTGTCCGATCCCCAGGCCGCGAGCGTCGACAGCTCCAGGAATGGGGAGTCCCGATCGAGCAGCAGCTCGATACGCTCCCTGGCCAGCAGCTTGCCTCGCTCCCGGTGACGGTCGATGTACTTCTGGCCCCCACCGAGCCGCGCGGTCGCCTGGAGAGCCTCGAACTCCTCCAGCTTGGCCTCCATCGCCGCCCGGTTGGCGCGGTACTCGGCCGAGGACCGGTCCATGTGGGAAGGAAGAACCTGCACGGCCAGTGAGAGTAACGAGCAGGAGGCTCCACGTTCTCTCCGCCCGCGTAGGCGGGAGTACCGGCCGCAGGCCGGGGAGGGGGGAAACCTCCCACCGTGGGTCGACGAGCTCGCTGCCGCTCGCCGCCCCCCTCGCCCGGGCAAAGCCCCGGGCGGTCCCCCCAAACTCCCTCGCTGCGCTCGGTCGAGGGGGGACAAACTGGCCCCTCTCCCCCGCTGGGGGTACACGCCGGCAACGCCTACGTCGGGTTGTTGGGTGAGCAGGGCGGCCCCAAGGAGATGACCGCACTCGGCGACGACATCAACGTTGGAGCACGCTTGGCCGACAACGCCGGGGTTGGCGAGGTACTGGCCAGCGTGCAACTTGCAGAGAGAATCGGACTGGATACCACCGGTTTCGAGCACCGCGAGCTGCGACTCAAAGGCAAGACCACACCGTTCGAAGTGGTGGTGGTCAAACCGGCCTGATTCTCCGGGGACGTCATCCTGTGAGAGGGTGCGCGCGATCGGCACCGATGCGCGCCTTGATAGTCTGGCCAGGTTGTCGAGTCCCTTCGTCTATATCTGGGCCTACGAAGTCTTGCCTGGGAGGGTGGATGACTTCAACGAGCTCTACGGTCCGCAAGGCGCGTGGGTTGCCCTGTTCCGTCGGGCGCCCGGATATCTGGATACTGAGTTGCTCCTGGACCGGACCCAGGCTGGCCGGTTCGTGACGATCGACCGCTGGGAGTCGAGCGATGCTTTCACCAGCTTCCGTGACAAGTTCGCCGAGGAGTTCGATCGCCTCGATCGTCTTGGTGAGCAGCTGACCTCGCATGAGGTCTTGCTCGGTGAGTTCTTCTCCGTTGGGCAGCGCTGACGGATCTGACCGTCAACAGAGATGTCCCCCCGGAACGTCACTCCGTGGTGGGTTACCGGGGTCGAGACCGTACGGCAGGTCTCGGAACTGCGACCCAAGCCAGCTTGGTTACGACTGAGACGTCGGGCCAGGGACTGAGCGCACGCGACGACGATCGACTACTCGTCGAGGAGGTAGACAGGCTCGCGGTAGTAGCGGATGCGTCCGCGGTGCTGCATCTCGGTGAGATGGTCGTGCAGCCATCGGTTCTTCTCCTCGAGCGACCGATCGTCTTGCAGGGTCTCGAGGGGCATCTCCAGCCGCAACACCCTGCCAGGGATGAGAAAGCGGGTGACGCCGGGGGGGAGGAGTCGTCCGGACCGCGCGGCGAGGAGGACCTGTTCGACGGTGAACTCCGGATATTCGACCAGCGCCACCCCGTCGGGATACCAGGCCGCCACCTTCGACAGGTCGCGCTCGAGGGTGCGGGATACCAGCGCCCGGGTCGTGTAGGCGTCGGAGATGGCGGCCAGAGCGTCAAAGCGGTTGGCGCCGCCCTCGGTCGACAGCACGATCGCCGGACCGCCGAACAGGCTCACCGAGCACAGGGCGCCGGATTCGATCACGCGGTCGTGGGCCTCACCCAACGGGTACTCGACTGCGGTGACGCCGTCGACCGACGCCAGTACCTGCCTCAGGTCGTCTGGTTCGATGGCCCTGACGACGTGGTGCCATGTCTCGAGGTCCAGGTCGTCGTCGACCGGGACGTCCTGGACCACGACGTGGGGAGCACCGAGTGTCCGGAGTGCGTCGGTGCGAGTGGCGCCGTCGAGCACCACGTACCGGTCGCCTACGGCTGCGACGATCGGTGGGTTTCTCATCACGCCTTCCTCGGCGATCGCGGCGGCCAGGCGGGCGGACCGACGCGGGTCGGTGGCTTCGTGCGGGACCACTTGGTCGAGGGGCACGAAACGGAGCGGGAGCACCGACTCGGCAGGCCGGGTGGCAAGCAGCGTCACCAACTGGCGGGCGACATCTTCGGCAGCCGAAGTCTGGGCGTCCTCGGTGGAGGCGCCGAGGTGGGGCGTGGCCAGGACGTCGTCTCGTTTGGCGAGCGGATGGTCGACGGCCGGTTCGGTCTTCCACACGTCGAGCGCGGCGCCGGCCAGTTGCCCGGCATCCAGCGCGGCGGCGAGGGCGACCTCGTCGACGACCGAACCGCGGGAGGTGTTGATCAGGAATGCGGTCGGTTTCATCGCCGCCAGCTCCTCGGCACTCACGAGCCCGTCGTTCTCTGGGCGGCCCGGCACGTGCACGGTGACGAAGTCGGACTGGGCGAGGAGGTCGTAGAGATCGAGCGGCTCGACACCGGCCTGCATGTACAGCTCCGGGGTGGGCCGGTGCTGGTTGGCGACGACCCGCATCCCGAAGGCGGCCGCCCTGGCGCCCACGGCCTGGCCGATCCGACCGAAGCCGATGATGCCCAGCGTCTTGCCGGCCAGCCCGATTCCGGCGAGGCGGGACTTCTCCCACCGTCCCGCCTTCATGCTGGCGTCAGCCGGAGCGATGTTGCGGGCAAGGGCGAGGATGAGGCCCATGGTGAGTTCGGCCACGGCCAGCGTGTTGGCGTCGGGGCTGTTGATGACCTCGATGCCGCGGTCGAGCGCCGCCTTCACGTCCACGGTGTCGAGGCCGGCGCCGGCCCGCGCGATGACTCGCAGCCGGTGAGCGGCGGCGATCACTTCGGCTGTCACCTTGGTGGCCGAGCGCACCACGAGTGCCTCGTACTGGTCGATGATCTCGACGAGACGCGCTGGGCTCAGATCGGTGGCGACGTCGACGTCGAACTGCGAGCGGAGCAGCGCCAGGCCCTCGTCCGCGATCGGATCGGCCACCAGCACCCTGCTGCGACGATGGGTGACGGCAGTGGTCATGTCAGGCTCCGTCCTCCACCGACGACGACCACCTGGCCGGTGACGTAGGACGACTGGGGGGAACACAGCCATGCCACCACGTCGGCGATCTCCGCCGGCTGTCCCATCCTTCCCAACGGGATGGCGGCGATCATCCGCTCGATCACGGCAGGAGGGATGGTGTCCACCATGTCGGTGGCGGTGAGGCCCGGAGCGACGGCGTTGGCTCGCACGCCCGGCGCCAGCTCGAGCGCGAGGGCGCGTGTCAGCCCGACGATCCCCCCCTTCGACATCGAGTAGTTGAACTGTCCGAAGTTGCCGAGATACGCCCGACTTGCGATGTTGACCACCGACGCTCCCTCCGACCACCTGCCCTTCAGCGCCCTCACCAGTCGATACGGGGCACCGAGGTTGACGTCCAGCACCGCCCGGAAGGCGTCCTCTTCCATGTTGACCAGCCGGGCGTCGCGCGTGATGCCCGCGTTGTTCACCAGCGCAGTCACCTCCTCGACCGCTCCTGCCACGGCGGCTACCCCTTCTTCACTGGTGAGGTCCGCCTGCACGGGGGTGACTTCGACGCCGAGCGCCTCGATGTGCAACGCGGCGTCGGCGAGCGCCGGGGAGAGATCGACCAGCACGAGCCGGTCGAGCGCCGCCGCCAGGCGCTCGGCGATCGCCAGGCCGATTCCGCGGGCGGCGCCGGTCACGATTCCCGTATTCACGACAGCGCCTTTCCGACCTGCACCCCACCGAGCTGGATCAGTTCACCCGTGGGGCCGTCCGGTCCGCCGGTGAGCAGGATCTCGCACCAGCGGGCTACGACCTCGACGGGGGAGTCGTCGACGGTGGCGAGGCAGTTCACCGGCGTTGCGGCCTTGCGATGCTCCGCCGCGAGCGTGCGGGCGGCCGACACGATTCCGGTCGCGGCCATCGCCTCGGTCGGGCCGCGCCGTCCGAGCAGGGCATCGGCGGAGACGATGAACACCACGGGCGCTCCCGCGACGGAGGCGGCCCGGGCGGCGTGGAACACGGTGGTGAGCTCCTCGCGGGTGCCGGCCCAATCGGGGGGCATCGGCGGGGCGGCGATGACGGTCGGTAACCCCTCCTCACCGGGCTGAAACCCGTGGTGGCGGAGACCTTGCTCGAGTTCGGCCGGAACGTGGAGGTGCGCCCGCATCGGCCAGGACGGTAACGCCCCCACGACCGCCTGGTCCCGTCCGATAGGCTTGGCTGATGGAGCGGTACGACCATGTCGTGGTCGGGGCGGGCTCGGCTGGCTGTGTACTGGCCGCCCGCCTCTCGGCCGACCCGGCCCGGTCGGTGCTCCTCCTCGAGGCCGGTCCCGCCTCCCGTAGGAAGGAGATCGCCATCCCGGCGGCTTTCTCCAAGCTGTTCCACAGCGAGTTGGATTGGGACTACCGGACCGCTCCGCAGGCCTCACTGCACGATCGCGAGCTGTATTGGCCGCGCGGTAAGTGCCTGGGGGGCACCTCGACCATCAACGCCATGATGTGGGTGCGGGGGACGCCGGCCGATTACGACGACTGGGCGCTGGCCGGCAACGACGGCTGGGCATACGAGGATCTCCTCCCGTATTTCAAGAGGTCCGAAGACGCGGTGCGGACGGATCCGATGCACGTCGGGGTGGGGGGCGCCGTCCGGATCGAAGAACAGCGTGATCCCAACCCCGGCACCCATCTGTTCGTGGCGGCGTGTCAGCGGGCGGGGATTCCGCGCAATCCGAACGCCAATGCGGGAGCCAACGACGGAGTTGATTACGCGCAGGTGTCCCAGCGGCGGGGCCGCAGGGTCTCCAGTGCCGACGCTTATCTCGCTCCCGCCCGGCGACGGCCCAACCTCACCGTGAAGACCGAGGCGCATGTTGTCCGGCTTGTCGTCGAGGCCGGAACGGTGCAGGGACTGAGCTATGTCCACGACGGTGAGGTGCGAACCGTGCGCGTGTCGGGCGAGGTGGTGCTCTCTGCCGGGGCGGTCAACAGCCCCCAGGTGCTGATGCTGTCGGGAATCGGTCCGGCGGACCATCTCCGCTCGGTCGGCGTCGAGCCTGTCCTCGACCTGCCCGGGGTGGGATCGAACCTGTGCGATCACCTCGCATCCGGGTTGGTCGTCGGCACAAGCCGCACCGACTCATTGGTGGCGGCGGAAACCGTCCGCCAACTCGCCAGATATCTCTCCCGCCGCAAGGGGCTGCTGACGTCCAATGTGGGAGAGGCGCACGCCTTTCTCCGCAGCCGGGATGATCTCGCCGCCCCCGACATCGAGTTGATCTTCGCGCCCGTCCCCTACCTGGATCACGGTGACACGCAGTCGGAGGGCCACGGCTACACGGTCGGGGTAGTCCTGCTGCAGCCCGCCTCCCACGGCACCATCCGGCTCGCCTCGAGCGATCCGCTCGCCCCACCTGTCATCGACCCCGCCTACCTCTCGGTGGCCGAGGATCTGGACACCATCGCGTGGGGCTTGGGACGGGCCGTCGACGTCTTGGAAACCCAACCCCTGGCCGAGGTCATCACCGATCCCATCCGGCCCGAGCGGATCCCCCGGACGGACGCCGAACGGCGTGAGACGGTGCGTCTCCACGCCGAGACCCTGTACCACGCGGCGGGAACCTGCGCCATGGGCACCGGCGACCAGGCGGTGGTCGACCACGTCCTGCGGGTACGGGGCGTCGCAGGTCTGCGGGTGGTCGATGCGTCCGTGATGCCGAAGCTCAACCGGGGTCACACCCACGCCGCCACTGTGGCGATCGCCGAGAAGGCCGCTGACCTGATCCTCGCAGAGTGAGGCTCAGCCCAGGGTCGGCGGGGGGACCGGACTCGTCGTCGCGGCACCGTCCACCCGGATCGGCGAGCCGATCACGCGGATCGCCCCGGCGATCGGGTGGTCGTATTCGACCACCATCTCGTTGTGGGCGACCTGCGGATCGTCCCACACCTCGGGCAGCGTCAGCACCCTCCCGATCGGCAGCCCTTCGAGCAACTCGAACCAGTGATCGGTCGGGCGTGACTCGAACAGTGGCTGCAGCCTGTTCGCAAGCTCCCCGCGGTGGGCCATGCGATCCTCGTTCGTCGGGAACGAGCGGGCGAGATCGTCGGTCGCGAGGGCATCGCACAGCCGGGCGAAGTGCTCGTCGGAGATGATCGCCAGCGCCATATGCCCGTCGGCGGTGCGGAAGATCTGGTTCGGAGCGGTGAAGATGGACTCGGTGCCGATGCGGGGTGGCTGGGTGCCGGCGTGGAACCCGAGGGCGTTCCAACCCCCCTGCACGGCGATCAGGCTGTCGCGCAGCGACACGTCAATTCTTCGTCCGGGCCGGCCCGGTTCGGCCAGGGCGGCACACACTCCCGCCACGAGGTTGGTGGCGGCCACGTAGTCGCCGATCGTCGTGGCGGTCTTGGAGGGTGGGTCCCCCTCGGCGCCGGTGATCGAGACCATGCCCGACTCTGCCTGGAAGACGATGTCGATGCCGGCGCGGGCGGCGTACGGCCCGTCGCTGCCGAACGCCGACACCACCCCGTACACGATCGTGGGGTTGTAGGTCCTGACCTGGTCTTCGCCCAGGCCGAGACGCTCGACTGCACCAGCCCGCAGGTTATGGATCAGGACGTGGGAGTGTTCGACCAGATCGCGCGCCTTGCGGCGTCCGGTGTCCGACCGGAAGTCGATCGTCTCGGATCGCTTGCCCCGGTTGATGGCGAGGAAGAAGATGGACTCGCCGTTTCGCCACGGCCCGAAGCGACGGCCCAAGTCGCCGTCGGGTGGCTCGATCTTGACGACCTCGGCCCCCAGGTCTGCCAGCATCATCCCCGCGTAGGGGGCAGCAATGAGGTTGCCGACCTCGACGACCCGCAGCCCGCTGAGCGGAAGAGGGCGAAGCTCCTCCTGTAACGGGTCGTTCGGCCGGTTGGCTGTATCGTCGAGCGAGGTCATCCTGCCTCCAGGAAGGATCGTAGGTCGGGCGTCGCAGCCGCATCCGTTCTGGTATCAAGTCATCGAACGAGAAGGGAATGGCGCAATGAGCATCGTCGTCGGATACATCGACACGCCGGAGGGTCGCGCGGCGCTGGATCGAGCCATTGCCGAGGCGCAGCTGCGGGGCGAGCGCATGGTGGTGCTCCACTCGGCACTCGGGGGCAGCGGGCAGACCGCCGAAGAAGCGCTGGCGAACGCGGAGGCGATCAAGGCGGTCGAGAAGCGGCTGCAGGCCGAAGGCGTCGAGTACTCCACGCACGACTACGTGCGTGGCAACAGCCCCGCCCAAGACATCGTCGCTGCCGTGCGCGACCACGGCGGCACCATGATCGTCATCGGCATTCGCACCCGGTCGGCCACCGGCAAACTGCTCTTGGGTTCGAACGCCCTCGACATCCTGCACGACGCCACCGTTCCGGTGTTGTGCGTCAAGGCCTCAGCGGGCTGACCGCTCCGCCTCGGGCCGGTACCGGTGGAGTCATCGCCGGTACGCTCGCGGCGCGTGTCGCTCCCACCCCCGCCCCGCTTCGAGCCTGACCCCTGGGCCACGTTCCGCACGATCGTCATCGGTCTCGCCGGCGGTTCGGGCTCGGGCAAGACCACCATCGCCGAGGCGCTCGTCGAAGCGATCGACGGCGTCGCGTACGTACGCCACGACGACTACTACCGGCACCGCCCGGAGCTGACCTTCGAGGAGCGGACCAGGGTCAACTACGACCATCCCGACTCGCTCGAGACTTCGCTCCTCGTCGCCCACCTCGAGTCGTTGCGCGCCGGACAGGCGATCGACCGTCCCTCCTACGACTTCACGACCCACACTCGCTCCGAGACGACGGTGCGGGTGGATCCGGCCCCGGTGGTGGTCCTCGAGGGAATCCTCGTGCTGGCCGAGTCCTCGCTGCGCGACCTGATGGATCTCAAAATCTATGTCGACACCGATGCGGATCTCAGGCTGGCGCGCCGCCTGGAGCGCGACATCTCCGAGCGTGGCCGCACGGTGGAGTCGGTGCTCGATCAGTACCTGGCGACGGTGCGCCCGATGCACATGGAGTTCGTCGAACCGTCGAAGCGCCACGCCGACATGATCATTCCCGGCGGTCTGCGGGTGGGGGCGGTGGCGACGGTGATCGAGATGATCAGAGGACGCTTCACGGCCACGTGGACGGAGGGGTAGCTTTCGGTCACGACACACCGTCCTTTCCGTTGACATGAACCCGCAACCGACCAGAAAGCGCACATGCTCGCCCCTTCGTTCACCCTCTCCGACCAGGACGGCCAGCCCCACTCGTTGAAGGACCACACGGGCCGGCGGCTGATCATCTTCTTCTATCCGGCGGCGATGACGCCCGGCTGCACGGCCGAGGCCTGTGACTTCCGGGACTCCTACGACGACTTCCTGGCTGCGGGTTTCGACATCGTCGGGATCAGCCCCGACCTGCCAGAACAGAATCTGCGGTTCCGTCAGCGATTCGACCTGCCGTTCCCGCTGCTGTCGGATCCGAAGCACGCCGTAGCCGAGGCATACGGAGCGTGGGGGAAGAAGGTCAACTACGGCCGCGAGTTCGACGGGCTGATCCGCTCGACCTTCGTCGTCGGCGCCGATCGAACGATGGAACGGGAGTTCCGCAACGTCAAGGCCAAAGGCCATGTCGATCGCCTGCGGTCTGAGCTCCTCGACGAGTGAGCGCCGGGGGGCGCACGCCCACAGCGCCGGTACCCTCGCTCCCGTGAAACGACTGCTGGTGATGGTGCTCGCGCTGCTGGGGACGGCACTTCCGGCCGCGGCTCAGACAGCGGCAGACATCGCGGCCGAGGTCGAATTCCGTGGTTACTACGTGGACGGCGAAGCCGACATCTCCCTCGCGGACCTCGAGCGGCTGGCCGACCGGTACCCCTCCATCGGTTTCGTGGCGTTGGGCCCGACCCCACCCGGCGGGGCGGATCTGTTCGCCGATCGCATCCTCGACGCCGGCCCGTCCCGGCAGACGATCGTCGTGCTGACACGCGACGAGGCAGGCGCCACCTCCTCCGTCCATGACGATGCCGCCCTCGATGCCGCCTTCGACGTGGCGTTCGCCACCACCGGCGACTCGTACGTCACCGACTTCGAGGAGGTCGCCGCCGCGTTGACCGGAGGGGCGAGTCCGCCCGGGACGACTCCGTCGCCGCAGGGGGGCGGCGTGCCGTTCATCTGGTGGCTGGTGATCGGCGGGGTGGCGTTCTTTGCGATCCGGATGTGGCAGAACGGGCGGGCGGACCAGGGGGCCGTCGGCCGCCGGCTGGCGGAGGCGAGGGCGGAGATCGAGGCGCAAATGGCGGCGGTCGCGAACCAGATCATCGAGCTGTCCGACCGGGTCGATCTGGCCGGGGACGCGGACGCCACCGCGCACTATCGCCGTGCCTCGCAGGTGTTCCACTCCGCCGAGGACCGGCTGGCGGCCGCTTCCACCTCGTCGGCGCTCGAGGCCCTGGCGGACGATCTGGATGATGCCCGCTGGGAGCTGGCGGCGACCGAGGCGCTATTGGATGGCCGGCCGGTGCCGG
>CAZCRP010000042.1:1179-13373 GCA_964501055.1 uncultured Acidimicrobiaceae bacterium | reverse complement strand
AGAACTTGAATCCCTTGCGCCAGTCGAACTTCTCCACCGCCCGGATCAACCCGAGGTTTCCTTCCTGGATGAGGTCGAGGAAGTCGATGCCCGAGGTGTTGGCGTACCGGCGGGCGTTGGCGACGACGAGTCGCAGGTTGGCCGTGAGGAACGCGTCCTTGGCCTCGCGGCCCTTGCGCTCGTGACGGCGAAGCTCGATCTCCTCCTTCTTGCCGGAGTAGTCGCCCTTCTCCAGCCGCTCACCGGCCTCCTCGCCCGCCTCGATGCGCTGGGCGAGCTCCACCTCCTGCTCGGCGGTGAGCAGGTCGTATTCGCCGATGGCGGTGAGGTACTGCGAAACGAGGTCGGTGGTCAGCCGGCCGCGTTCGTCCGTGAGCTTGCTCACGACGGACTTACGAGCCTTGTCCTTCTCGGCCTTGTTTCGCGTTTCAGCGGTTGCCACGGGAATCGAACCTCCAGGGAGCGATGGTTTGTGATGGAAAGTTGGACGGGGCGGACGGGATCAGCCCGTCTCGATGTGTCTCTCGACCCCGATACGTCTCACACGTCTCATACGTGTGATACGTCTCGCGGCCGGTCTGTCGGCGTGTCTCCGAACCCGCCCCGGCCGATCCAGGGCGATCGGTTCCGGCTCGACGGTCGGCGACACCTGTGCGACGACTGTCTACGACACCCGTGCAACCAAGGGCTGCGACACGTCGGAGGAGGACGAGAGGGTCGCTCTGGCCTCGCCTGGGTTTCGCGGACCGAGGAGACACGGAGACTCAATATGACAGATGGGTGGTCGTTTGTGAACCCCTGCTGACACGAATCTCATGTACCCGTCTCATGTACCCGAAGTCCACCGCTGTGAAACGGGACGTTTCCCCAGCTGGTTCCCCAGCCTTTCCACAGACTTGTCCACAACAACGCCAATCTGTGGGAAATTGTTCCTCTCTCCCGCATCTCGCGCCCCCGGCGGACCCGCCCAATGGGCGCAATCCCCGCGAGCCGATACGCTCGTGTGCGAGCTTCCGGCCGGAGATCCAGCATGCCCAACCGCCTCGCCGATTCGACTTCTCCGTATCTCCGCCAACACGCCGACAATCCCGTCGACTGGTACGAGTGGGGAGACGAGGCGTTCGCCGCCGCCCGCAGTCGCGACGTCCCGATCCTCCTCTCGGTCGGCTACTCGGCCTGCCACTGGTGTCATGTCATGGCGCACGAGTCGTTCGAGGACCCCGAGACGGCGCGGGCGATGAATGAGCGCTTCGTCAACATCAAGGTCGACAGGGAGGAGCGTCCCGACGTCGACGCCCTGTACATGAATGCCACCCAGGCGATGACGGGCAGAGGTGGCTGGCCCATGACCGTGTGGCTGGACCCCGAGCGGCGGCCGTTCTACGCCGGCACCTACTTCCCGCCCACCAGCCGTCATGGCCTTCCATCGTTCCGCCAGATCATTGATGCGATCAGTGAGGCATGGGCGGAGCGACGCGGCGAGATCCACGACCAAGCGCAACGGCTCACGGAGGCGATCAGCCAGCCCGTCCCGGCCGGTGACGGCCCGCCCGGCCAGGTCGAACTGGAGTCCGCCTATCGCCATCTCGAACAGCTCCACGATCCGGTGCACGGCGGACTCGGCGGAGCACCGAAGTTCCCCCAGCAACCGGCGCTCGACTTCCTGCTCCGTATCACCGGGCGACCGTGGGCACCCAGGGCAGGTGCGATGGTCCGCCAATCCTTGGAGCGGATCGCGGCCGGTGGTATCCACGACCATCTCGGCGGAGGGTTCGCCCGCTACTCGGTAGACGCCGAGTGGCTCGTGCCCCACTTCGAGAAGATGCTCTACGACAACGCCCAACTCGCCCGCCTCTATCTCCGGGCGGGGCAGGTGTTCGGCTCGGCCTGGTTCACCGAAGTGGCGCTGCGCACCCTCACCTATATCGACCGTGACCTCGGCCAGCCAGAAGGCGGGTTCTCGTCGGCCGAGGACGCCGACTCCGAGGGCGAGGAGGGCCGCTTCTACGTCTGGAGTGAGGCGGAGCTGGAGTCCGTGTTGGGACCTGACGCCAGGTTCGCGTCGCTCCGCTACGGGGTGAGTCCCACCGGCAACTTCGAAGGGGCGAACATCCTGCATCTCGCCCGCCTCCTGCCGGAGGTCGCCTCCGAACTCGGGCTCGGTCCGGACGAGGCGCGACGGACGGACGAAACAGTCCGCTCCAGGCTCTTCGACGCCAGGGAAGCCAGGGTGCGCCCGGCGCTCGACGACAAGGTCGTCACGGCTTGGAACGGGTTGGCGATCAGGGCGTTCGCCGAGGCCGGGGCCGTGCTCGGGCGAGCCGACCTCCTGGCGAGAGCGGTGCGCGGGGCGGATTTCGTCCTCACGGCGCTGCAGGGCCCCAACGGTCGCCTGCTGCGCACGTGGTCGCGGGGAAGGGCGAAGATCCCGGCCTTCGCGGAGGATCACGGAGCGATGGCCCTCGCCTGTTTCGCGCTCTACGAGGCGACGGGCGATCGTCGCTGGTACTCGGAGGCCGAGCGGCTGACCCGCGCCCTCCCCGAACTCTTCGAAGCCGCTGACGGGGGCTTCCACCTCACCGGCGCCGACGCCGAGCCGCTCCTGGCTCGCCACAAGGACCTGATGGACAACCCGGCTCCATCAGGCAACTCGATGGCAACCGACGCGCTCCTCCGACTGTCGGCCCTGACGGGGGACGGCGCGCTCGTGGATGCCGCCGAAGGAGCGATGCGAGCGGCGGCGCTGCTGGTGGAGCGCTCACCTTCGGCGGTGGGTCACCTGCTCGGGGCGATCGACTTCGACGTCTCAGGGGCGGTGGAAGTCGCCGTCGTCGGGGAGGATGCGGAACGCCTCAGCCGGCCGGTGTGGGAGGAGTACCGCCCGAACCTGGTGCTGGCTGTGGACCGCCACGGAGCGGACGGAGACGCGGTTCCACTGCTGGCGGGTCGCCATCGGGCGGGTGCCACGCTGGCGTACGTGTGCGAGGACTTCGTCTGCCAGGCCCCGGTGGAGAGCCCGGAAGACCTGCGCCAACAGCTCGCCGGCACCGGAGTGGGGTGAGGATCCCGGGGTCCGCTGCCTGAAGGGGAGGGCGGGTATCACGGCAAGCTCGTGGTTGCGGATCCCGGGATCCGTAACGACAAGAACGTCACTCCGTATCGATCGGTTCCCGGGTGAGGGCGAGGTGCGCCAGCGCCAACGCCCCGGCGATGCCGGCGTCGTCGCCCAACCCCGGCGACACCACGAAGCCGGCCTCGTGCTCCGGCTGAACGGCATAGCCACCCATCACCTCGACCAGCCGGGCGTTGACCGCGCCATGCAGGCCCGGCAGGCGTGAAACCCCGCCCCCCAGCACGATCACATCGGGCGCGAGTGTGTACACGAACTGGCGGAAGCCGGCCGCCAGGTAATGGGATTCGACGGCGAGCGCCTCTGCGAGATCGGCGCCCAACCGGTCGGCTGGCCGGCCCCAGCGACGCTGCATGGCGGTGCCCGAAGCCATCCCCTCCAGGCAGTCACCGTGGAAGGGACAGACACCGGGGAATTCGTCTCCTGGGAGCCGGGCGACGCTCACGTGGCCCATCTCCGGATGCCCCAGACCGCCCACCGGTCGACCGTCGATCGCCACCCCTCCTCCCAGCCCCGTCCCCACCGTGACGTAGAGGACCGTGCCCAGCCCGGTGCCGGCTCCCCAGCGGGCCTCTGCCAGTGCCGCGGCCCCGACATCGGTGTCGAGCCCGATCGGAACGTCGACCATGGTCCGCACCGCTCCCACCACGTCGACCCCCTGCCACCCCGGCTTGGGAGTGGTGGTGATGTGTCCGAATCGGGGATGATGGCGCCTGATCTCCACCGGCCCGAAGGTGGCGATCCCGACGGCGTCGACCGCCTGCGACGAGAAGTAGTCGCTGACGGCGGTCAGGGTCTCGCGGGGCGAAGTCGTCGGGATCCGCGTGCGGCCCGTGATGTCGTCCGGACCCGTGCCCACGGCGCAGACGAACTTGGTCCCACCCGCTTCGATCCCTCCGTACCGCACCATGGCGGCGGAGGCTAGGTCGTCACCAGAGTGTGACGCCTGCCACTGCCCGCTCCGCCTCGCCCACCGCTCCCTCGAAGATCCCGGTGGAGAGGTACTTCCAGCCGGCATCCGCCAACACCGTCACCACCACGGAGCCAGGCGGGAGCGAGTTGGCCCGGCGAACCGCGGCATGGACGGCGGCCCCGGACGACGGCCCCACGAACAGTCCTTCCTCCTCGAGCAACCGTCGCATCATGGCGATGGCCGGACCGGTGCGCACGAGCGTTCGGCCATCGATCACGCTCGGGTCGAACACCGGCGGGACGTAACCGTCCGCCATCGATCGCAGCCCCGCGATCGACTCACCCACCGGCGGTTCCGCCGCGACGACCGACACGTCGGGGAACGAGCGGCGGAGGGCGCGGCCCACCCCGGTGATGGTCCCGCCGGTGCCGAGCGTGGCGACGAAGGCGGCGGGCCGCTCACCCAGCTCCTCGAGCTGCCATTCGATCTCAGGACCGGTCGTCGCCTCGTGTGCGTCGGGGTTCGCCTGGTTGACGTATTGGTGGAGCAGGATCTCGCCCGTGTCTGCGGCGCGTGCCTCGGCCCGGCGCACCGCGCCGTTCGATCCCTCGTCGCCGGGCGAGAACTCGATCGTCGCCCCGAACGCCGCCAGGAGGTCCACCCGCTCCTGCGAGACGTTGGCCGGCACCATCACCGTCAGGGTGTGTCCGGCGAGTCGGGCGATCCGCGCCAAGGCGATCCCGGTGTTCCCCGACGAAGGTTCCAGCAGCGCAGACGGGCGCGGCAGCAGGCCGTCTCTCTCCGCCGCGACGACCATCGCAGCCGCCACCCGGTCCTTCACCGATCCCGTCGGCTGATGCCACTCCGGCTTGGCGTAGATCCGCCGGCCGGGAGGTGAGATGCGGTCGAGTGGCAGCAACGGCGTCGCGACGACACCCAGCCGGCGCATTCGCGCAACGTCGAGACGGGCGCCGAGCGCGGTCATCCGCCGGCGACCGCCGGGAGGATCGTGATCTCGCTCCGCTCGCCCAACGCGGTCGCGAGTCCGTCGAGGTAGCGAATGTCCTCGTCGTCCACGAACACGTTGACGAACACCGGCAGTCCCCCCTCGGGGGACGTGATCTGCTCGACCAGCTCGGGGTAGAGACGGGAGAGGTCGTCGAACACCTCGGCGACAGTCGCTCCGGTGCAACCATCAACCGGTGGCCGGCGGCGTGCGCCCGCAGAATCGTCGGCAGGTTGATGGTTGCGTTCATGATCTCGTCCTTTGTTCGAAGCTGATCGGCTGGTCCTGGATGTGGCCGTCGACGATGCGGAAGGCCCGGATGACCGGGCGCGACCGGTCCTCCATCCCGACGATGACGTACAGCCAGTCGGGATCGGGGGCGAGCCGGACGTCGGTCGGCGACGGATACGCCCCCGTGTGGGGATGACTGTGGAACACGCCGGTGATCTCCCACCCGCGAGACTCTGCATGGCGCAGCGCCTTCACGTGCTCGCGCGGCTCGATCGTGTAGTTGGTGGCGGATGCCAGCACGTTCGTGAGCGGGTACGCCATGCGGATGACGCCGGCGCCGTCGGATGCCAGCAGCCCGCACGACTCCTCCGGGTGGCAGTTCTCGGCATGTGCCACCATGGCCGCCTGGATCTGAGGATCGATCACGATCACGACGGCTCCCGCACCGCCCCGCCGGTCCCCGCCACATCGAGGATCGTCGCCAGATCGACGATCGCCGACCGGCCGGCCCGGCGCAGCACGACGTCACCGTCGCGGTCCGCCACCAGCACAGTGGGCAGCGCCCGCACCGAGATGGGGGCCCCTGTTCTGGTCACGTCCCACAGCCGGTAGTCGGCATCGACCTCGTCGAGCGCGGCCACGAGCGGGTCGCACAGACGGCAGTCGGGGCCGGTGAGCACGGTGATACCCGGGTCGAGGCGCATCCTGCGAGGGCGGCGGCGCTCGCGGAGGCGCAGCAGCGCGAACGCCACCGCCACCACCAAGGCGAGGATCAGAAGCCGCTCGATCACCGGGCCACCGTCCGCTCGTAGAGGATGCAACCGACGCAGATCCGGGCGGCCGCCGCCAGGCCGGCGAGCGCCGTCACGATCAGCGCCAATGACCATCCCAGCGTGGTGAGACCGCCGTAGAGGGCGGCAGTCGCCGCTCCCAGGAAGAGGGCTCCGAGCAACTGGGAGAACCGTGGCGGGGCGGCCGGCTCGAATTCGGTCGGTCCGGCCGGCTGAATGCGCGGCCGGATCACTCCGACGTAGAGCCGCGTGAACGGCGCCGCACCCGGCCCGCCGAGCCAGGAGATTGCCAGCGCGACGAACGTGACGGCGACAAGCACCGGAAGGTCGAGCAGAAACGCCGCCCCCGTGAGGAGGGCGACAAGGGCCTGGTTGAATCGGGGAACGTTGACATCGACCATCGTGGTCGCGGACTTCGACATCGTGGGAGCTCCTGGGAGGGGGACACGTCACCTGCGGCGCGGTCCGGTGGAGGGATCAGAGAGGCCGGGCGGTCAGGAGATGCGTGCGACCGAACCGGCCGGCGTACACAGATCGTCGTATTCGACAATCGCCGGCGGCATCGTCTCGTCGGCACAGGCCGGACAGTTCGGGTTGCGCCGGATCCTGAGCTTGCGGAAGTCCTGGGTGAGGGCGTCGTACGTCAACAGATGGCCGACCAGGGTGTCGCCGATGCCGAGGACCAGCTTGATCGCCTCCATCGCCTCGATAGAACCGACGATTCCGGGCAGCACACCCAACACGCCTGCCTCCGCGCACGAAGGCGCCAACTCGGGGGGAGGTGGCTGCGGGAACAGACAGCGGTAACAGGGGCCCTCATAGGGATGGAAGACACTGGCCTGGCCCTCGAAGCGGAAGATCGCGCCGTGCACGACGGGCACCCGCAGGTGGAGCGAGGCGTCGTTGACGAGATACCGGGTGGGGAAGTTGTCGCCCCCGTCGACGACCACGTCGTAGCCGGACATGATCTCGAGCACGTTGTCGGCCGACAAACGCTCCCGATACGGCTCGACTTTCACATCGGGATTGAGGGCCTGCATGGTCTGGCGGGCCGACTCGACCTTGGCCTCGCCGATCCGATCCATGTTGTGGAGGATCTGGCGCTGCAGATTGCTGGCATCGACGACGTCGAAATCGACGATCCCGATCGTGCCGATTCCCGCCGCCGCCAGGTACATGGCGGCGGGAGAGCCGAGGCCGCCGGCACCCACGATCAGCACCTTCGACTCCAACAGACGGGTCTGGCCCTCCTCTCCCACCTCGGGGAGCAGGGTGTGGCGGCTGTAGCGGATCTTCTGATCGCGATCCAAGGTGACGGGCTCTGCCCACGGACGACCCTCGTTCTTCCAGCGGCCGAAGCCGCCGGTGAGCGAAGCCACGTTCTCGTAACCCATCTCCTTGAGCGATTTCGCCGCCAGCACCGACCGCGCCCCGCCTGCGCAGTACAGGATGATCCGGGACGAGCGATCGGGGACCCGCATCGCGATGTTCGACTCGAGCAGTCCCCGCGCCACCGGTTTCGCGCCGGGGATCGCACCCTGGGAGTACTCGTCACTCTCGCGCACGTCGATCAGGACGACGTCACCGCCGAGGAGCGCGGCGAGGCCGGCAGGGTCGATCTCGTCGACCTCCTTCTTGGCCTGGGCGATGAGTTCCGAGTAGGTCAATGCCATACGGGCGCCGTCTCGATGGGGGGCGATGTCAATGAAACTAGGGATGAGGGGAAACGTCCAACGGGGCGGCGGCATTCCCCGCCGGGACCGCCGTCAGCTCGAGCGCCAGCCACACCCACGCCATCCACAGCACGTCGGCCACCAGGAGGTGGACCAATGCCAGCGGCAGCGGCGTCAGGAAGGCGACATTCGCCGCACCCAGGGCCACTTCCACCAGCACCGCGCCGACGACGATGCGAGCGGGAACTGCCGCCGTCCCTCCCAGTCGGCGAGCGGCGTACGCGGCGGCGGCAAAGCCGACGGCGATCGCCACGACCGGGTGCACCATCCGCAACCGGGTCAGGAAGTGCTCTCCGGCGGTGACGGTGGTGGCCAGCTCGAACTCCTTCGGGAACAGCGTGTCCGCCAGCGCGGTCACTGCTCCCGTGGCGGCCACGAGCAGCAACCCGACCGAGATCGCCGCCAGCGGCACCACCTTGCGCCGCTCGAGGCGGTGGGCGGTCACCGGCGAGGTGAGCCAATACCGGGTCATCACCAGCCCGGCCAGCAGCACGAACGTGCTGACGAGGTGGATGGGGACCGAGACGGCGCGCGCCACGGACGTGTCATCGGCCACCCACTCCGCGAGAACGATCACCATCCCGATGAGGGCTTCCACCACGATCGAGACTCCCACCGCCACGGCGCCGCGGCGCACGAGGTCACCGCGTTGTGACACCCGGAAGATCGCCACGATCATCCAGGCCACCGCCAACAACGCCACCCCGGAGGCGGCTCTGTGGCTGAATTCGATGGTGGTGGCCCCTTCGAGCGCGGGGAGCAACTCGCCCTGACACGTCGGCCACGATCGACCACAACCGGCACCGGACCCTGTGGCCCTGACGGCGGCACCGAGCAAGATCACGAACAGGTTGACGACGATCGTCAGGTCGACGATCCGTTTCACACCCATCGGCGGAAGGCTACCGGCGCCTCGCCTCCACCAGATCGCCGAGTAACTCGACGACCGCAGGCGGATCCGCCAGTCGGGCGATGGCCGCGGTGTCGCCCGGACCGACCTTGACGCCGACGTCGCCTGCTCCGAGCGACGCGAACACGGTCTCGTCCGTGGTGTCGTCGCCCAGGTACAGCACCACTTCCCCCGGCTCCCGCAATCGCCCGATCGCCTCCCCCTTCGTCGTGCCGGTGAGACGCACGTCGACGACCCGGTTGCCGAGTTCGAACCGACCGGGAACGAGCGGGGCGAGCGCAGCGACTGCTGCCTCCGAGAGCGATTCGGCCTCCACCGGCGCCAGTGCCCGCCCGTGCAGCGTGAGCCCGGTCAGCTTCTGCTCGACCCAGGCTCCCCGGTAACCGCTCGCGACCTCTTCCAACGCGCCCAACACGACCCGGTAGCCGGCAGGACGGGACATGTCACCGCCACCGGTGTCGGCGCCATGCTCGCCGATCAGGATCACGCCTGCCGGCGGTCGCAACCGCTCGGCCAGGTCTGCGCGGCGGCGCCCCGAGACAGCCGCCACCCTGACACCGGGGGCCTCCACCAGCGCGACGAGGGCCGCCCTTACCCCTTCCACCGGCTCGGCGTCGTCGGGATGAGCGACGATCTCGGCCAGCACACCGTCGAAGTCGAGTCCCACCAGCAAGGCTTCGGCGGAGGCGGCCCGCTGCAGCGCGACCTCGACGGGGATCACGCGATGCCGGCCAGCCCGTGGGCCGCCCAGGCGTGCACGTCCCACCGTCGCACCTGCTTGCGCAGGGCGCGCATCCTGGTGCGCTGCTCGTCCGCGTTCATGTCGACGGCCTCGCCCAACGCCCGGGCCAGGCCGTCGAGGTCGTAGGGGTTGACGATGACCGCCGTCTCCAACTGCTCGGCGGCGCCGGCGAACTCGCTCAGCACCAGCACGCCCGTCTCGTTGGTGCGGCACGCGACGTACTCCTTCGCCACCAGGTTCATCCCATCCCGGAGCGGTGTCACGAGCAGGACATCGGCCCCCGCATAGTGGGCGATCAACTCGATCCTGTCGAGCCCGCGGTAGTAGTAGCGGACCGGGGTCCAGTCCGAACGGCCGAACTCGCCGTTGATGCGGCCGACGCCCTCCTCGACCAAGCGCCGGATCGTCTGGTACTCCCCAACCGCCTCCCGGCTGGGCACCGCCACCTGGACCAGTACGATCCGGCCGTGCAGATCCGGACGGTTCTCGAGCAGCGACTCGAACGCGCGGAGACGGAGATCGATTCCCTTGGTGTAGTCGAGCCGATCGACTCCGAGCAGGATGTGTCGGGGGTCGCCCAGTTCCTCGCGCAGTTCGCCGACCGCGCGGGTGATGACGTCCGACGCGGCCACCGTCTCGAAGTCGTCGAAGTCGATCGAGATGGGCAGGACCTCCGCCCTGGTCGTGTGCTGGGCGAACGTCAGCGCCTCGGCGGGCCCATAGGCGTGTCCGTACGCACGAGCCGCCCGGGCGAAGTTCATCATCGACTGCCGCGTGTGGAAACCGACGACGTCGGCGCCGAGCAGGCCGCGCACGATCTCGTGACGCCACGGGAGCCGGCCGAAGATCTCCACTGGTGGGAAAGGGATGTGGAGGAAGTAGCCGATGCGCAGATCGGGACGGGCCAGATGCAGCATTTCGGGGACCAGTTGCAGCTGGTAGTCGTGCACCCACACCGATGCCCCCTCGGAGGAGATGCCGGCCGCCGTCTCGGCGAAGCGCCTGTTCACCTCCTGATAGGGCCGCCACCAGTGACGGTGCATCTCGACCGGTCGGATGGCATCGTGGTAGAGCGGCCAGATCGTGCCGTTGCAGAACCCCTCGTAGTAGTGGGCGAGCTCATCGGTGGAGAGGGCCACGGGAACCTGGTCGATCTCATCGACGGTGAACGGCTCCATCTGCCGGTCCGGTATCCCCGGCCACCCGACCCACGTCCCGTGGCGCTCGCGAAGCACCGGAGAGAGGGCACTGACCAACCCTCCCGGGCTGGCCTCCCATGCATTGGTCGACTCGTCGAAGCGCACCGGGAGCCGGTTGGCGACGACGACGAGCTGACTCGTCGGTGGGTCATCGGCCACGAGGCAAGGGTACCGACCACCGGTACGCTCCCCGAATGCACATCCACGCGAGCGTGATCGAAGCGATCGGCCGGACACCCCTCGTGCGACTCTCCCGCATCCATCCACCGGGCAACCTGGTGGCCAAGGTGGAGCACATGAACCCGGGCGGGTCGATCAAGGAGCGGATCGCGGTGTCCATGATCGACGCCGCCGAACGCGACGGTCTGCTCGGACCGGGCGGGACCATCGTCGAGCCCACCTCGGGGAACACGGGTGTGGGCCTCGCGCTCGTCGGCGCAGTGCGCGGCTACCGGGTGATCTGCACCGTCCCCGACAAGGTGTCGGCCGAGAAGATCCGCCAGCTGGAAGCCTATGGCGTCGAGGTGGTCGTCACGCCCACCGACCGGCTCCCGGAGGACGAAGACAGCTACTACGGGGTCGCCCGCAAACTGGCAGCCGAGATCGAAGGGGCATTCCACCCCAACCAGTACTTCAATCCGGCCAACCCCGCCGCCCACGAGGCCACCACCGCGCCGGAGATCTGGGCGCAGACCGACGGGTCGATCGACGTCTTGGTCGCCGGGGTCGGGACAGGCGGCACGATCACGGGGTGCGCCCGCTATCTCCGGGCTCGCAAGCCCGCCATCCAGATCGTGGGCGCCGATCCCGAGGGATCGATCTACACCGCCGGCCCCGACGGAGACATCCATCAATATCTGGTGGAAGGTGTCGGGGAGGACTTCTATCCCGCCACGGTCGATCTCGACTCGATCGATCGGTTCATCATGGTCGACGACCACCAGTCGTTCGCCATGACCCGCAGGCTGGCCCGCGAGGAGGGCCTGCTCGTGGGAGGCTCGTGCGGCATGGCGGCCGAAGCCGCCCTGCAGGTGGCGCGCGAGCAGGAGGACAAACTGGTGGTCGTCATCCTCCCCGACTCGGGCCGCGGCTACCTGTCGAAGGTGTTCGACGACGATTGGATGCGGGCCAACGGCTTCGCCGACCTCGTCTGAGGAGGCCCCTCCGGTACCCTCGTCACACGGAGGGGTAGCATCTCGGAGATTCCGCCGCCCGGCCCGATCCGGAAACGGCGGCGTGTCCGCCGGTGCTCGCGGGGCTTGCCACCGCCTCATGGCGAGGTGGGTCATCGTGGCGAATGAGTGATGAGCGACTCGACCAGAGCCCAGATGCTCGGCAGGCGAGGGCGGTGAGCCCCAGGTCCCCTCACGCAGGCGGCGTGCTGAGCCAGCCCACCACCAGTTCGACCACCGCAGGCGACCGGTGGAGAGCGGAGTGGGCGACGCCACCGACGACGACGACATCGGTGGGGACGAGCTAGCGGCCTCCGGCGCTACTGGACGGGCGAGCGCGTCTACCACCACACCGCGCCGATCAACG
>CAZCRP010000042.1:0-1169 GCA_964501055.1 uncultured Acidimicrobiaceae bacterium | reverse complement strand
CGGTGCTGCTGGACGGGCGCACCACGAGGTCCCCGACCAGCGCCCCCAACGGGTGGGCCGGGTCGGCGGTGACGACGCCGGCCACGACCCGATGCGCGATGCCCTCGGGCAGGGAGCCCGGGTCGGCGCCGTCCCAGTCGTCCCCGATGATCGACCCGACCCGGAGGTCCTTGATACCGCCACTGCGGGATCCGACGAGCTGTTCGCCGAGAGGACGGGTCTCGGCGGCGACGCCCAAGCCCACCCCCACTGCATGGGCCAGCTTTTCGATCGGTGAGCCCTGGTGGGGAGTGGCGATGGTCACGAGGTCGCGCACCGCCCCGACCCACTGGTGCCCGGCAGACGACCCCGCCACGATGGCGCTGCGGGCGACCAGGCCACCCATCGAGCGGCCCACGAGTGCCATCGACTCCACCGGCACCGGCCACGACCCCACCAGCTCCTCGAGCAGCCCGGCCAGTTGCCGTCCGTTCTCGGCGACCCGCAGGCCGCTGTTGTACCGCACGAGGACACAGGTGAGTGTCGGATCGGCATCGAGGGAGGCCAGCAGTCCGTCGGCACCGTGCCACACCCGATCGGTCTCGATCAGGCCGTGGACCGCCACCACCAGCCGCCCGGTGGGGTCGGTGACCGCGGTGGTGCCGTCCAGCGGTTCGCCGTCGGCGCTGCGCAAGCCCATGGGGATCGCCAGCGCGGCTTCGTGCGAGGCGGTTCGCTTTGCCTGCTTCACGGCCGCGGCGAGCTTCTCGCTGCGTTCCTTCTGCTGCCGGATCTCCTCGCGCTGCCGATCGCGTGCGGCCGTGCGTTCTGTCAACAGTGTCTGGAGCCTGGCATCACCGGGGTCGAGCCCTAACGCGCGCTCGAGGACGACGACAGCTTTCTCGTGCGATTCAGTAGCGCTGGCCCTGGCCATGGCCGCGGTAATCCGTCCTTCGCGCTCCTGCGCCTGCCTGGCAGCTTCGCGCTCCTCTTCGAGCGCCGCGCGACGCTCGCGCAGGAGGCGTTGGGCCTGCGAGTCGGAGGGTTCGAGCGCCAGGGCACCCTGGAGGATCTCGATCGCCGCCTCGTGTGAGGTCGCCGCGTGCGCCTGCGCAATCGCTGCGGCCACTTGTCTGCGTCGCTCCTCTGCCTGTCGGATTTCCTCATCGCGGTCCGCGCGGCGCCGGGCC
>CAZCRP010000041.1:0-13414 GCA_964501055.1 uncultured Acidimicrobiaceae bacterium | reverse complement strand
CGGCGGTGACGATGTCGACGACGCCCGGCGTGGCGAGGGCGGCGGAGGTGTCGAGTGAGACCAAGCGAGCGTGCGGTTGGTCGGTGAACACGACGAAGGCGGTCAGCGCGTCGGCCCGATGGATGTCGGATGGATACCGGGCGGCTCCGGTGACCTTGTCGCGGGCGTCGACCCGGGGCGGGGAGGACCCGATGCTCATGGCCGCATCGTCCCGGCGGCGGCATGGACCGCGGTGAGCATCGGGTAGTACCCGGTGCAGCGGCACAGATTGCCCGACATCGCGATCTCGATCTCGGGCCGGGTGGGAGCCGGTTTCTCGTCGAGCAGCTTCGCCCCCGACATGAGAAACCCGGGAATACAGAACCCGCATTGCACGGCGGTCTCGTCGATGAACGCCTGCTGCAGCGGATGCAGCGTGCCGTGGGCGGCCAGCCCTTCGATCGTGGTGACCGACGCGCCATGGGCGCGGGAGGCGGGCACCAGACACGACATGACGGCCGCGCCGTCGAGGAACACGGTGCATGCGCCGCACTCTCCTTCGGCGCATCCTTCCTTGGTGCCTGTCAGACCCACCCGGTCCCGCAGCCAGTCGAGGAGCGTGAGGGTGCCGCCCGGGACGGAGGCGGCGGTCCCGTTCACGGTGGCGGCCACCGGAGTGGACGGATCGTGGGAGGCGGACACGCCGTCGGACGGAGGGCGCGCCCCGAGGGTGACGGGCTGGACTGGAAGGGTGACCGGGGCGCCGTCGCGGAGCGCCCGCAACGCCCTGGTGACCATCACCGGGATCGCGGCCGATCGGTACTCGGCGGTGGCACGCACGTCGTCGATCGGTGTCACCGAGTCCGCGGCCGTGCGCGCGACGGCGGCGATGCTGGCGTCGTCGAAGGTCGAGCCGACGAGGATCGACGTGTCGACCTCCACGATGGTCGGAGCCACGCTGCCGAGCGCCAGGCGGGCCGATGTGACGACACCGTTCCGTGCGCCAACGGTGGCGGCGAGGTGCACCACCGAGATCGCCTGGGCGCGCCGGTTGCCGAGCTTGAGGAAGATGGCACGCTCCTCGGGCCCGAGGGCCCGCAGCCGGAGGGCGGTCACCAACTCGCCCGGCTCGAGCAGCGCCCGCCTCACCCCGGTGTGGAAGGCGGCAAGGGAGACGGTGCGGGTCCCGGTGGAGGACGCGAGCTCGAGTTCGGCGTCGAGTACCCGCAGCGGGGTGATGGTGTCGTTGGCCGGGCTGGCCGTGACCAGGTTGCCGACCACCGTGGCGCGGTTGCGCAACTGCGGCGACCCGATCTCCCAGCACGCCTGAGCGAGGGGAATGGCCCGGGAGCGGATGACGTCGGAGCGGACGACGTCGTTGTGGGTGACGAGAGGGCCGAGTCGCACCTGCTCGCCTTCGTCGTCGATGCCGTCCAGGCCAGGGATGCGCGTCAGGTCGACGAGGATGTCGACGTCCGGCCGCACTCCGCGTTCCAACTCCAGCAGCAGATCGGTCCCGCCGGCGATGACGCGTGCCCGCGGGCCGTGCTGGGAGAGCAAGGCCAGTGCGTGCTCGAGGGAGGCCGGTGTCTCGACGCGCTCGAGGGCGAGCGTGTGCCGCTGCACCTCGTGCATCACGCGCTCCGCCCGTTGTAGACGACTCCGCCGGCGGCGACGTAGTCCCGCAGCACCTGGGCACCCAGCTCGCGCTCGACGTCGGTGGTCACCTCGATTCCCCGGGATTCGAGTTGCTGCCGCCAGTCGGTCATCTTCGGGCCCTCGTCGAATCCGATCGCCCTGGCATCCTCGTCCCGTGCTCCGGTGAGGAGGCGGCGGACGCCGGACCAGGGGACGGCCCCGAAGCACATGGCGCACGGCTCGCACGAGCACGCCAGCACCATGTCGGGGAGACCGTCCGCGCCGAGGTCGAAATTGTGCACCGCCTGGCCGGCCAGGGCGATCGCCACCATCTCGGCATGGGCGATGGCGGTGTGGGTCGGGACGACGAGGTTGACGCCGGGGGCTACCAGCCGCCCCGATTCGATCTCGAAGACCGCGGCCCCGAACGGGCCGCCGGTGTCGTGCTCGACGTTGTGCCGCGCCAGGTCGATCGCGAATCGGACCTGCTCGGCGGCGGAAGTACGCGGGCGATCGTCCAGCACTTCCTCGATCCAGACTGGCAGCGCGAACATCATTCCTCCCGGATCGCGTTCAGGTAGTTGTAGATGGTGATGCGGCTGACCCCCATGGCGTCGGCCACCGCCTCGATCGCCTTGCGGAGCTGGAACGCACCCTGTTCGTCGAGGACGCGTATGGCCGTCTGCTTCTCCTCTCGGGTCATGGCGGCGAGCCGGGTTCCGGTGTCGGTCTCGACCTGTTCGATCATATGGTCGAGGGCATCGCGCAGGTCACCGACGTGGAGGGCGGGCTCAGCCCCCGCCGTGACGGCCTGGAGCGACACCCGGGCGGCGCCGTTCTCCAGCGCGGCCCGCACCAGGTCGCCGACGGCTTCCGCCACCGCGGCGGGGGAGCCGACGGTGATCGTTCCGAACGCTCCGATGTCGACCGACAGGCCGCGGGACTCGACGGCGTCGATGGCGGCGCGGACGTGTTTGCCTGGTTGGCCCTCGGTGAAGGGCTCGACGAAGAACTCGAGCCGGATGTCGGTGGTCACTCGGCCAGCGATCCGTAGGTTTCAGGGCGGCGATCGCGGTAGAAGGCCCAGTGACGGCGGACCTCCTCGATGAGGCCCATGTCGAGATCGCGGATGACGACGTCGTCGGTCGAGTCCGAGCCGGTCCCGCCGATGATCTGGCCACGCGGCGAGGCGAAGTAGGAACTGCCGTAGTAGTCGGTGTCCTCGAGGCCTTCCGAGCCCACTCGGTTGATCGCACCCACGAAGTATTCGTTGGCGACGGCGGCCGACGTCTGCTCCAACTCCCACAGGTACTTGGAGTGGCCGCGGGTGGTGGCGGACGGGTTGAAGACGATCTTCGCTCCCGCCAGGCCGAGCGCCCGCCACCCCTCGGGAAAGTGGCGGTCGTAACAGATGTAGACGCCGATGCGCCCGACCGCGGTGTCGAAGACCGGGTAGCCCGTGTTTCCGGGCTTGAAGTAGAACTTCTCCCAGAAGCCGGCGACCTGCGGGATGTGCGTCTTGCGGTAGATGCCGAGGAAGTCGCCGCCGGCGTCGATGACGGCGGCGGTGTTGTAGAACGTTCCCTCGTCGACCCGCTCGTAGATGGGGACGACGAGCACCATCCCTGTCTCCTTGGCGAGGTCGAGCATCCGCTGGATGGTGGCACCGCCCGGGATCTCCTCCGCCTCGTCGTAGTACTGCGGATCCTGGACGGTGCAGAAGTAGCGGGACGAGAAGATCTCCTGGAAGCAGAGGATGCGGGCGCCGTCCTCGGCGGCCTGGCGAGCCATGTCGATGTTCTTCTCGATCATGGACTCTTTGTCGCCGGTCCATTCGGTCTGCACGAGCGCCGCCCGCACGATGTTGCTCACGTCCACTCCTGTAGTTCGTCTCGCGTCGCCGACGAACCCTACCGCCCATTGACATTTCGTAAAGGCGCGAGGGGGGTTTCGCGTACCCTGGGTTCCCAGCTACCGCGGCGGTACTCCTGAGCCCGCGGTTCGTCAGGATGACGCCGATCGCGTAACGCTCGCGTAGCGGACCACGGATAGCGTCGGTTCCCTCCACCGAGTGAGCCGATGGTTGGTAGGACACAAGCGGATCCGGGGTTGTTCCGGAGGCAGCTGACCGGTCGCACGCTGACTGTGGCGCGCGTGGTGTGGCTCGCCGTGGTGATACCCACGCTGGCGCTGTGCGGATTCGGCTTCGCAGTCGGGTTCTCCGACCTGACACTGCTCGGTCCTCGTTCGGTCCTGGAAGGCGTCTTACAGGTCGGAGTGGAGCCCATCGTCGCGGTCGTGGCGGGTCTCGTCCTGCCCCTCGCCATGGTCGCAGTGATCGGCGTGGTGATGTTCTGGAAGCGACCTTCCGATCCGATGGTGTTGCTGACCTCGCCGATGCTCATCGCGCTGATGGCGGCGTCGACGCGCTCCACCTACGCGGCGATGTCCGCGCTGCCTGCCTTGCGGGGCCCCGTCTGGGGCCTGTCGGTCCTCGCGCTGTGCCTGTTGGTCTTGGTGTTCGCGCTCTTCCCGAACGGTCGCCCCGTGCCCCGCCGCGCGTGGCTACTGGCCCCGCTGCTCGCCGTGCTGTGCGTCGTGCTGCCCGACCTCCCGACCGCGTTGGCGAGTTTCAACAACCGGCCGGACGGCTTCGACGAGACGGCGTGGACGCGGTACACGGCGATCCTCATCGGCGTCTTGTCGTTTGCGGTGATCTGCCAGGTCTACCGCTACCGCGCCGTGTCGAACACCGTCGAGCGACTGCAGGCCAAATGGGTGATCTTCCCCCTCGCCGTCATCGTCGCGCTCGTGGCGATCTTCTTCATCCTCTCCCAGCCGGTGTTCGCGGTCAGCCACATCTTCGCGGGCTGGGCCCACCTCTTGTTGATCCCTCCCCTCTGCTCTTCCCAGTCGGCTTCGCCGCCGCCATCCTCCGGTATCGGCTGTACGACATCGAGCGGATCATCTCCCGAACGGTGCAGTACGCGGTGGTCGTCGGGCTCCTGGCGCTCGTGTACCTCACGGCGGTCACCCTCCTGACCCAGGCGCTTCCGGTCGAATCGGATCTGGCAGTGGCGGGAGCCACGCTCGCCGTCGTGGTGTTGTTCGCTCCGCTCCGCCGATCCGTGCAAGCCTTCGTCGACCGACGTTTCAATCGCACCAGGTACACCGCCGATCGGGAACTCGCTTCGTTCGCCTTCCGGGTCCGGGACACGACCAGCCTGGTGGACATCGAGTCGGACGTTGCATCGGTCATCGAGCGGACACTGGAGCCATCTCTCATCGGCATCTGGCTGGCCGCGCCGACCGAACAAGGCTGATGGGACGTCGGCGAGAAGCCACCGGCCCGACCAACTGGCGTTTCCGCCGGGGGCTCCCGGGGGCGAGGATGGCGAACCCTGGGCTCCCAGCTACCGCGGCGGTACTCCTGAACCCAGGGTACGCGACACCCCCCGGTGCTTGACATTTCGTAAAGGTGTGGGAATCTCGGGGCGTGGGTGAGCGTGTACTCGTCGTCGGTGGGGCTCAGATGGGTCCCGTGGCCAGGGACGAGACGCGCGAGCAGGTCGTCGAGCGGCTCGTCGCCCTCCTCCACCAGGCCGCGGACCGGGGCGTGGAACTCCTGGTCTATCCCGAACTCGCCCTCACCACCTTCTTCCCCCGCTGGTACACCGGGGACCTCGCCGAGATCGAGGCATGGTTCGAGACGGAGATGCCGTCGCCGGCGACCAAGCCTTTGTTCGACGAGGCCGCCCACCTGGCGATCGGCTTCAGCCTCGGCTACGCCGAGCTGGCGGTCGCCGCCGACGGCACCCGCCACCGATACAACAGCCAGATTCTGGTGGACCGCTCCGGCGCGACCGTCGGCAACTTCCGCAAGGTCCACATCCCCGGCCACGCCGAGCACGAGCCCGATCGCCCGTTCCAGCACGCCGAGCGCCATTACTTCGAGCCCGGAACCCGCTTCCCGGTGTGGGAGGCGTTCGGTGGCCTGGTCGGGATGGCGCTCTGCAACGACCGCCGCTGGCCGGAGACCTATCGGGTGATGGCGCTGCAGGGGGCGGAGTTGATCCTCATCGGATACAACACGCCCGTCCATTACGTGCCCGACCCGACCCAGGACGCCTTGCAGAGCTTCCACAACCACCTCGTGATGCAAGCCGGCGCCTATCAGAACGGCTGTTGGGTGGTGGGCGTCGCCAAGGGCGGGGTGGAGGAGGGCGTCGAGTTGCTGGCCGAGTCCGTGATCATCGCCCCCTCCGGGCAGATCGTGGCGCAGGCGCTGACCAACGGTGACGAGCTGATCACCGCCGAGGTCGACTTCGAGTTCACGCGCAACTACAAGGAGACGCTGTTCGACTTCGGCCGCTACCGGGTGCCGGAGGCGTACCGACTGATCACCGAGCGCAAGGGCGTCGGACCGCCGATCGAGGGGGAGCGATGACGACCACCGAGACCGCGACCGTCGGCTTCACCGTCAACGGACGGGAAGTCGCCGTGCGGGCGGACCACCCGCATCTGCTCAGCGCGCTGCGCGACGAACTGGGCATCACCTCGCCCAAGGACGGATGCGCGCCATCGGGCCAGTGCGGGTGCTGCACCGTGCTCCTCGACGGGAAGGCGATGGTGAGCTGTGTGACCGCCGTCGACAAGGCGGAAGGGAAAGAGGTCACGACGCTCGAGGGGTTCGACCCCGCCGAACGGGATCGTCTCGCCCGCGCCTTCGCCGCCACGGGGGCCCTCCAATGCGGCTTCTGCACACCCGGCATCGTCGTGCGGGCCAAGGCGTTGATCGATCAGAAGGGCTCCGAGCTCGACCGCGGCACCATCGAAGGGCGGCTGGGCGCCCACCTGTGCCGTTGCACCGGGTACGTCAAGATCATCGATGCCATCGAGCTGCTCGCCTCCGGCGAGCCCATTCCCGATCCGGTCCTCGCCGGTGGCATCGGCAAGCGGGGCGCCAAATACGAGGGCGCCGAGCTGTCCTTGGGTGACCGGCCATACATCGACGACCTCGTGGTCCCTGGCATGCTGCACGCGGCGCTGCGCCTGACCGACCACGCCCGGGCCGACGTGATCGGCATCGACACGACCCGGGCCCGGGCAGAGTCCGGCGTGGTGGCGGTGTACACCGCCGCCGACATCCCCGGCGACCTGAAGGTGGGTCTCATCCACAAGGATTGGCCGGTCATGATCCCGATCGGAGGGCGGACGTCGTTCTCGGGCGATGTGCTGGCGGTGGTGGTCGCCGACGACGTCCGAACAGCCCGCCGGGCAGCCGAGATGGTCGACGTCGAATACCGGGTGCTGCAGCCAATCACCGATCCGGCCGCCGCCCTCGCCGCGGACGAGGATGCGGTGTGGGGACTCGACGGCAACCGGCTGTCGACCTCCACCTACTCCCGGGGAGATGCCGACGCCGCCCTGCAGTCCTCCACCCACACGGTCCATGAGGTCTTCCACACCCAGCGGGTCGAGCACGCCTTCCTCGAGCCCGAGTCGACGCTGGCGGTCCCCGCCGAGGACGGCATTCTGCACGTGTACTCAGGAGGACAGGGGGTGTGGGACGATCGGGACCAGATCGCCGCGGTCCTCGGCCTCGACGCGAGCCGGATCACGGTCGAGCTCGTGTCGAACGGGGGGGCGTTTGGCGGCAAGGAGGACCTGTCGAACCAAGCGCACACCGCGCTCGCCGCCTTCCTCACCGGCCGACCCGTGAAGTGCACACTCACCCGCGAACAATCCCTCCACCTCCACGCCAAGCGGCATCCGATCCGGATCGAGCTGTGGGCAGGATGCGACGCCGATGGGCGTCTCACCGCCCTGAAGGCGCGGATGATCGGCGACTCCGGGCCGTACGCCTCGGTGGGGATGAAGGTCCTCGAACGCGCGGCCGGGCACGCCTCGGGGCCGTATGTCGTCCCGCACATCGACGTGGAGTCGATTGCGGTTCGCACCAACAACTCGGTGTGCGGCGCCTTCCGCGGCTTCGGGGCCAACCAGGCCCAGTTCGCCATGGAGGGGGTGATCGATCGACTGGCCGAGGCGGTCGGCATCGACGGGTGGGAGATGCGCTCACGCAACGTGATCACCCCCGGCTCGGTGTGGGGGCCCGGTCAGATCATGGACGAGGGGTGTCTCGGTGCCAGGGAGTGTCTCGACGCCGTCAAGCCTCACTACGACGCCGCCCGCGCCGCCGGCAAGGCGGTCGGCCTCGGGCTCGGCCTCAAGAACTCGGGGCTCGGGAACGGGTTCCACGAGGTCTCCAAGGCGGTGGTCCGGTTCCGCGCCGACGGCACCGTCGAGGTGCGGCACGGGTGGACCGAGATGGGCCAGGGCGTGCACACGGTGGCGCTGCAGGTGGCGGCCGAGGAATTGGGCGTCGAACCGGAGCGGATCGAGGTCATCGTGGACACGACCAGGGAGCTCGGCTTCGGCCAGACCACCGGCTCCCGGGGGACGCTCATGGCGGCCGGTTCGGTACGGGACGCCTGTCGCGCCGCCGAGGCGGGCGGTCGACGGCCCGACACCGACTACGAGGGAACCTACGAGATCGACTGGACCGATTCGCTGTCTTCGGGGAAGCCCAATCCGATCATCCACTCCACCTTCAGCTATGCCGCCCAGCTGGTGGTCGCCGACAAGGCGACCGGTGCGATCGAGCGGGTGGTGGCGGTGCACGATGTCGGCCGGGCCGTGAACCCGATGCTGTGCGAGGGTCAGGTGGAGGGTTCCGTGCACATGGGGCTGGGTTACGCCCTCACCGAGGAGTTCCCCTGCGGCCCGGACGGCATGCCGGAGCACATGACTCTCCGCCAGCTCGACATCATCCGGCCCCGCAACATGCCGGCGGTCGAAGTGATCCTGGTCGAGGCCCCCCAGCCGGACTCTCCGTACGGGATCAAAGGGATCGGTGAAATCGGACTGGTTCCCACCGCGGGCGCAGTGGCGGCGGCCTATCACGAACTCGATGGCCGCTGGCGCACCAGACTGCCGCTCGACCGCCACGAACCGCTGCAGCTGGCATGAACGGTGCCGTCACGCCCGGCCTGGTCTGCGCGCACCACCACATCTACTCAGCCCTGGCGCGGGGGATGCCGCCGCCGCCCAAGGTGCCCACCACGTTCGGTGAGATCCTGGAGCAGATCTGGTGGCGGCTCGACACCGCCCTCGATCTGGAGATGATCGAGTGGTCGGCGAAGCTCGCCGCCGTCGAAGCGCTGGAGGTGGGGACGACGACCATCATCGACCACCACGAGAGCCCCGGCGCGATCGAGGGGAGCCTGTCGACGATCGTGGCCGCGGCCCGCGAGGTGGGCGTCAGAGTGCTCCCCGCCTATGGAGTGACAGACCGCCACGGGCCCGATGGCGCCCGTCGCGGTCTGGAGGAGAACCGTCGGTTCCTCTCGGAGGGTGGTCGGGGATGGGTGGGGATACACGCCGCTTTCACCTGTGAGGAGTCCACGATCGAGGAGGCCGCCGGCCTCGCCGAGGACCTGGGGGTGGGCGTCCACGTCCACGTCCACGAGGGGGTGGAGGACGCCGGCGCCGCTGACCGGCTGGCCGGGCACAGTCGCCCCGACTGGCTGCTGGCGCATTGCGTGCATCTTCCGAGCGACCACGAGCTGGAAGGCACCATCCTCCACAATCCGGCCTCCAACCTCAACAACGCCGTCGGCTACGCCGATCCACGTCGGTTTGCCAACCGGGTGGCGCTCGGGACCGACGGGATCGGCGCCGACATGCTCGATGCCTTCCGCCTCGCCTACTACCTGCACCGCTCGGTCGACGTGACCGCCTCGCCGGAGACGGCGTGGGACTGGCTGGCGACCGGCTGGGATCTCGTTCCCGAGGCGCGCCACGACCGGGTGCTGTGGTCATACGAGCCGATGGATCCCTGGCATCTCGCCTTCACCCCCGGCTCCCGCCCCGTCGAGATCGAGATCGACGGGACGGTCGTGTGGAATGAAGGAGCGCCCACCAGGGTCGATCCTGCCGAGATCAGGGCCAGGGCAGCCGAACACGCCGCCCGCCTGCATGCCCGACTGTGAGGAGAACACCATGAACGCCCCGCCGCTGACTCCGTTCCCGCTGGGAGTACTGCTGGGACGGATCGCCCACGAGTGGGACAGCCGCAAGCGGATCTTCGACCTCCCGACCGCCCGCTTCTGGTCTCCAGACGACGATGTCGATCTGACGATGAGCTTTCTGGGCCGACCGGCGGCCACCCCGCTCGGTCCCGCCGCCGGTCCCCACTCGCAGATGGCGCAGAACCTCATCCTGGCGTGGCTGGCCGGAGCACGGATGTTCGAGTTGAAGACGGTGCAGGTGCTCGACGAACTCGAGATCGGCCGCCCCTGCATCGACATGCAGACCATCGGCTACAACATCGAGTGGTCCCAGGAGCTGTCCGTCCCGCAGTCGCGGGAGGAGTACGTCAAGGGTTGGATGGCGATCGAGATGTTGCGGCGCTGGGAGCCGATCGCCGACCTCATCGGCGAACCCGGACCGCACGTCTTCGACATGAGCGTCGGCTACGACCTGGCCGGCATCTCGACGGACAAGGTGTCCGCATTCGTCGACGGGCTGGTCGATGCCGGCGACGAGATCGATCGTCTCCGGCCCGAGATCCCCCCGCCCTTCGCACAGTGGCGCGACCTCGACTATCCCACCCGCATCGCCGACACCGTCACCCTCTCCACCTTCCACGGCTGCCCGCCCGAGGAGATCGAGGGGATCACCAAGCATCTGATGACCCGCCACGGAGTGGACGTGGTGGTGAAGCTCAACCCGACCCTGCTGGGGTTCCCGCGTGTGCGGGAGATCGTGAACGACACCCTGGACTACGACTTCGTCCAGCTGGACCCGAATGCGTTCGACGACGACCTGCAGTTCCCGCGCGGGGTGGAGCTGATCGGCGAGCTGCGGGAATTCGCCTCCGCCCATGGGCGCCGGTTCGGCATCAAGCTGACCAACACGCTCGTGGTGCGCAACCACAAGGGCTTCATGCCCGACGACCCGATGTACCTGTCGGGGGCGCCGCTCCACGTGCTCGCCACGACCCTGCTGGGTGAGCTCTCCTCGGCGCTGCCCGGCGTGCTCCAGGTCGACGGTGGGGACGTGCAGGTGAGCTTCTCGGCGGGTGTCACCCGCGACAACGTGGCGGAGACGGTCGGCCTCGGTGTGGCGCCGGCGACGATCTGCTCCGACCTGCTCAAGCCGGGCGGATACGGCCGGCTGGCGCCGATGCTCAAGAGGCTCGCCGAGGAGATGCGGGCGGCCGGCGCCACGACATTGGAGGCCTGGCGCGATCACCAGCGGGAGGCCGCCGCCGCGGCAGGCCATGACAGCGCGGTGGATCACCACGTCAGCCGGATGCTCGCCGGCGACGAGCTGGCGATCTATCACCGGGAGGGGAACGAGAAGCTGCCGCGGGAGGTGGACCACGACCTGCAGATGTGGGGGTGCGTCGCCTGCAACTTCTGTGTGACGGTGTGTCCCAATGACGCCTTCTTCCGCCTCCCGACTCCCGAGGACAGCGGCATCGACGGTCGTCAGCAGTATCTGGTGTTCGCCGAGCTGTGCAACGAGTGCGGCAACTGCATGGTGTTCTGCCCCGAGGAGGGCGATCCGGCGATGATCAAGCCGCGGCTCTATCTGGACCGGGATCGCTTCGATCTCGTCTCGGGGCAGGCGTTCTTCGTGGACCGCACCGACGGCGATCTGCGGATCGAGGCGAAGGAGGGCTGGGACGCCGAGGTGCCGATGCTGGTCACCCTCCTGACCGCCGAGGAGGGACTCCCCGTGCGAACCGCCGATCTGGCCTGACGGAATTCAGCGGATCGGCCGGCGGACGGCCCGCCGCAAGGTCACCGTCACCCCGCCCGCCAGCAGGGTCACCGCGGTGAGCACCGGCGCGAATCCCCATCCGGCGGCGAGGGTGGAGACGACGACCGGCATCGTCATGCCCCCGTATGCCACGACGTAGAACGTCCCGGCGAGCGCCCCACGGGTGGCGGGGTCGGTCACCAGCTCCACCTGTCTGAGGCCGGCCGTCATGCCGATCCCGGACGCCACGCCGAGCAGTGTCCCGGCGGGGAACAGCAGCCACCACGCCCCGGTGGCGAACGCAATGGTTCCCATCCCGACGCCGACGCCTCCCAGCGCGGTGCCATAGGGTGCTGCCCGCCACGGCCCGAGCCGGCCGACGATGGTGCGGGAGGCGAGGGTGGCGGTCATCACCGTGATGGCCACCAGACCGGTGACGAAGAGGTCCATCCCCTCCATGAAGCGGCGCAGGAGCACCGGAAACAATCCGAACGCAATGGAGGGAAACGTGAAGACGGCCAGGGCCGTGGGGACGACGATCGTGAGCACGGTGCGCCGCGATCGGACCGGAACGCCGAGATCCGGTCGAATGGGCCGCGTCGGGTTCGGCTCCACCGTCTCCTTGGCGCGCAGCACCAGCGGGATCGCCATGCCCACGAGAGCGATGTGCAGCAGATACGGGACCACCTCCGGGGCCGGGCCCCACTGCCCCAGCGCGCCGCTCACCAACGGGCCGAGGCCGAACCCGGCATAGAGGGCGGTCGAGGTGAGCTTCGAGGCGGAGAGAGGGTCGCCGTCGACTCGCAATTCCTGTATCCAGGCGCTCATCCCGGCGAAGACGACCCCGGACACGACCCCCAACAACACGCGGCCCAGGTACAACAGCCACAGGGCTTGCGCCCCGGCGATCATCATCACCGACGCCAACCCGGACAGCACGACGAACGGCAGCGTCACCCGGCGCCTCCCGCGCAGGTCGGACGCGGGCCCGCCGAGCAAGAGCGCCGGGATGAGGCCCACCGGATAGGCGGCGAACAACGCCGTGACGGTCCATGCGCTCAGTCCGAGGAGGTCCTGGTAGAGCAGCAGCAGCGGGGTGGAGACGTTGGTCCCGTAGGCGACCGCGAACAGGGCGAGCAACAGCCTGCGACGATGCAACCGGTCCGGCACGCGCGCACGCTACCGGACCGGAAGTGACGGCAGATTCATCCCGCTTTGACGATCGATACGGGATTCGTATACTTCCTCTCCGTGGTCTTCGTACCCACTTCGGTGCGCGCCATCGTGTGTGCGCCGTCCCCTCGAGTCTGAAGGGCTCTCCGGTCTGACCTGAACCGGGGATCCATGCCCTGGGCCCGAGGTCAGAAAGAACCAGGTCGGTGTCCGGCGACTCGAGCCTCCTCGGTGCGTCGTGCGCCGGTCGCCCGCGTAAGGAGAAACATGCCGACGATCGAGCAGCTCGTCCGCGATGGCAGGCAGAAGAAGAAGAAGAAGCAGAAGACCGCCGGCCTGGCCGGTGCTCCTCAGCGTCGTGGTGTCTGCACTCGCGTCTACACGGTCACCCCCAAGAAGCCGAACTCGGCGCTTCGCAAGGTGTGTCGTGTGCGGCTCTCGTCCGGTGTCGAAGTCACCGCCTACATCCCCGGCGAGGGCCACAACCTCCAAGAGCACTCCATCGTGTTGGTGCGCGGGGGGCGGGTGCGCGATCTCCCCGGCGTGCGGTACAAGGTCATCCGCGGCACCCTCGACGCCTCCGGCGTCACCAAGCGCAAGCAGGCGCGTTCCCGCTACGGCGCCAAGAAGGAGAAGTAGAGATGAGGCGTGCCCCCGCCCAGAAGCGCCCGATCGAGCCCGATCCCGTCTTCCGCTCCGTTCTCGTCAGCCAGGTCATCAACAAGGTCCTGTGGAAGGGGAAGAAGGACACCGCCCGCACGATCGTCTACGACGCGCTCGAGATCATCGAGCG
>CAZCRP010000040.1:0-13443 GCA_964501055.1 uncultured Acidimicrobiaceae bacterium | reverse complement strand
GTGCTCATTCTCGGGTTGAGCGAGTCCGCCGAGTCCTGGAACACCACCTGCATCCGTTTGCGCGTCATCCGCATGCGCTCGGCATCGAGCGTCGCCAGTTCGACGCCGTCGAACCAGACCTCGCCGGAGGTGGGCTCTTCGAGCCGCAGGAGCACCCGTCCGGTCGTCGACTTGCCGCAGCCACTCTCACCGACCAGTCCGAGGGTCTCACCGCGGTGGATCTGGAACGAGACCCCGTTCACCGCTCGGATGGCGCTCTGCTGGGCGCCGAACATCTTGAGAGACCGCACCGGGTAGTGCTTGGTGAGATCCTTCGCCTCGAGGATGACCTCGGCCCCGTCCTCGTGGTCGCCGGGATGGGGATGGCGAGTCACGGTCATGGTCTCGGCTCCCCCCGTTCTAGGTCGAAGTAACACGCCACGAGATGGCCCTCGCCCACGGTCTCCAACAAGGGACGGGACTGCGTGCACCGATCGAAGGCGTACTTGCAGCGCGGCTGGAACGGGCAGAAGTCGGGTTCCACCAGCAGGTCGGGCGGGCTGCCCTCGATGCTGGCGAGCTGTGTGCTGCCGTCGGAGTCGGTGGAGGGGATGGCCTCGAGCAGCCCGCGCGTGTAGGGGTGCTGGGGGTTCTCGTAGATCTCGTCGACCGGGCCCGACTCGACCACCGTCCCCCCGTACATCACGGCCACCCGATCGGCGATCCCGGCTACCACCGCCAGGTCGTGCGTGATCCAGACCATGGCGGTGCCGCGCTCGTCCAGCAGCCGCTTCTTGACCAACTCGACGATCTGGGCCTGCACGGTGACGTCGAGGGCGGTGGTGGGCTCGTCGAAGATGACGATCGGGGGATCACCCGCCATCGCAATGGCGATCATCACCCGCTGCCGCATGCCGCCGGAGAACTCGTGCGGATAGCTGCGGTAGCGTCGCTCCGGATCGGCGATGCCGACCGAGGCGAGCAGCGAGATGGCCTCCGCCTCTGCCTCGTCGTCGTCGAGTTGGCGATGCTTGCGGACGGATTCGGCGATCTGTTCGCCGATCCTCATCGTCGGGTTGAGGGCGCTCAACGGGTCCTGGAAGACGAATCCGATCTTCCCGCCCCGTACCTTGCGAAGCTGGGAGGGTCCGGCGGCAACGAGGTCGATCTCCAGATCGCCGTCCCGCAGGATGGCGGTCCCGCCGTCGACGCTGGCGGGAGGGGAAGGCAGCAGACCGACCAGCGCCATCATCGTCACCGACTTGCCAGAGCCCGATTCGCCCACGACGCCCAGCGATTCGCCGCTGCGGAGCAGGAAGGACACGCCGTTCACCGCGTGGACCTTTCCGTCCGGCGAGTCGAAGCTCACCTTCAGATCCGTGACTTCGAGGAGGACCTCGCCGGCCCGGCGGGGGGCGGATCGCGTCACCGGGATGATCATCCTCGTGCCCGCCTGATGCGCGGGTCGAGTATGTCACGCAGCCAGTCTCCAAGCAGGTTCATGCTCAATCCGGCGAGCGCGATCGCCATGCCGGGAAACACCGACAGCCACGGCAGCCCGGTGAACAGCGATCGGCGTCCAGAGTCGAGCATGTTCCCCCAACTCGGGATGTTGGGCGGGACGCTCAGGCCGAGGAAGCTCAGTCCGGCCTCGTAGAAGATCATCGCCGACATCTCGAAGGTCGCCAGGGTCAGCAGCGGTCCCACCAGGTTCGGGAACACGTGCCGCACCAGGATCCGCGGCATCTTGGCGCCGCTCGCCCGCGCCGCCGAGACGAATCCCGCCTCGCGAAGCCGCAGAACCTCGCCCCGGGTGGTGCGGGCGAACAGGGGCGAGGCCGTCACGCCGAACAGCATGACGACGTTGAACAGACTTCGGCCGAGCACGGCAGCCACGACGATCACGACCACCAGGTACGGGACCGACAGGATGAGATCGACCACCGACATCAGCGCCTTGTCCAGCTTGCCGCCCACGAACCCGGCGATGAGCCCGACCACCAGCCCGATGACGACGGCGATCGCGGCACCGAAGAATCCGACTGTGACCGACACCCTGGCGCCATAGATGATCCGGCTGAGGACGTCTCGTCCCAGCCGATCGGTGCCCAGCGGATGCTCCCAGGACCCGCCGTCGGAGAAGACCGGCGGCATGCGGGAGTCTGGGAGGCTCTGTGCCAGCGGGTCGTGCGGGGCGATCTGGGGCGCGAAGACGGCCACGAACACGAGCAACAGCACCAGCACCAACCCGATGAGTCCGGCGGGGTCACGCAGGATCAGCTTGAGGAACCGCCGGAGGCCGCGGGCCCGGGAGCCGAACTCGACCTCCTGGCGAACCGGATCGGCCGTCATCAGCCCTCCAACCTGATGCGGGGATCGAGCCAGGCATACACCAGGTCGGCCAGCAGGCTCAGGCCGATCGCCGCCCCGGCGATGAACAGTGTGATCGTCTGGACGAGCGGGAAGTCCCGGGCGCGGATGGCCTCGTCCAGCAGGCTGCCGAGACCGGGCAGCGCGAAGATCGACTCGATGTAGACGGCTCCGCCGAGCAGGTAGGTGTATTGGACGCTGATCACGCTGACGAGGGCGATGGCGGTGTTCCGGACGATGTGACGCCCGGCCACCTCGAAGGAGGAGAGACCCTTGCTGCGAGCGGTCCGCACGAAGTCGGAGCCGACGACTTCGAGCACGGTGGAACGGGTCAGCCGCACCAGTCGACCCATCGCGCCGACCGACAGGGCGGCGGCGGGCAGGACGTAGGAGGACGGCCCGTCGATGCCGAAGGAGGGGAACCAGCCGAGATTCACGGCGAAGATGATGATGAGGATCAGCGCCAGCCAGAACTCGGGGGTGACCTGGCCTCCCAGCCCGAGACCGCGGGCGAGGAGGTCGCTGAACTTGCCGGCATTCATCCCGCCCAGGATCCCGAGGGGGATGCCGATGACGATCGCCACCCCCATCGCCAGGCTCGCCAACGTGAACGTGAGCGGCACCCGGCCGAGCACCAGATCGAGCGAGCTCGTCTGGAACCGGAGCGACTCGCCGAAGTCACCGACCAGGATCCCGCCGACGTAGTCGGCGAGCTGGATCGGAAGCGGCCGGTTGAAGCCCATCATGTCGCGGAACGCCGCCACCTGGGCGGAGCTGGCCTCCCGCGGCATCATCAGCGACGCCGGATCTCCGGTGAGTCGCACGAGGAAGAAGACGATCACGGTCACACCGAGGAAGAGCAGTACCGACTGCACGACCCGGCGGATGATGAACGTCTTCATGGTGGATTGATCCCGATCGTTGGCGGGTGGGGGTCCCCCGAAGGGTCGGGGGACCCCCACACCGTGCTGCGATCAGCCTGCCAGCGAGACTTCCTTCAGGAAGTAGTCCTCGGCGGCGCGGGGTCGGTAGTTCCTCACGGCCGCGTTGATGCCCTCGAAGGCGAACGGCTCGTAGAGGTAGATGAACGGCGGATCCTCAAAGGTGTATCGGTGCAGCTCCGAGTACACGGCCGCCCTCTCCTCCTCGTCGATCGTTGACTTGATCCTGCTCAACAGCTCGAGGATCGTGTCGTCGGTCCACGCCGAGTAATCGGCGTCGAAGCCGCCCAGTGCCCCCTCCAGCCGCTCCAGCGACTCGGAGCTGGTGCTCGACCACGAGTCACCGAACAGCGGAGGCAGCTGCTTCGAGGCCTCCAGGTCCCAGTACTGGCCCGACTCCATGAACTGGATCTCGCCCCCGTCGAGGTTGATGCCCACCGCTTCGAGATAGGCGGCGACAGCTTGGCAGACCTCTTCGAAGTTGACGTAGGCGCCCGTGGGACAGGCCATGCCGATGGTGAAGCCGTCCGGATAGCCCGCGTCGGCCAGCAGCTGCATCGCCAGTTCGGGGTCGTAGGGATACGGCGGCAGCGAGTCGTCGAATCCGAGGCTGCTGGTCGAGATGAGACCGGTGGCGAGAGCCGCCTGACCGTCGAACAGCGAGTCCACGATCGCCTGGCGATCTACGGCGTGGTTCATCGCCACCCGGACCTCGCGGCTCTCGAGCGGCGTGCCGATCCCCGTCGTCAGGTTGTTGAACGCGATGTAGTACACCCGGTCGACCGGATAGGTCACCACCTCGACGTCCTGCGCGGCTTCGAGGGTCGCCGCCTCCTCGGCGTTGAAACGCTGCGCGATGTGCACCTCACCGGTCCGCACGGCGGCCAGCCGGGTCGAGGAGTCCGGGATCGGCCGGAAGATGAGACCGTCGACCAGCGGCAGTCCCTCGTTCCAGTAGTCGTCGTGCTTCTCGAGCACGATACGGTCGCCGCGGTCCCAACTCACGAACTTGAAGGCGCCGGTTCCAATCGGATGCGCCTCGATCCCCGCCAGGCCTTCCGCCTCCCACTGCGAGGCGGGCAGGATCGCCCACTCCGACAGTTCGCGGCCGAACAACGCGTCGGAGGAGCCGAGCGTCATCTGGACCGTCATGTCGTCGAGGGCCTCGACCGCCTCCACCTTCTGGTACAGGTAGGCGTAGACGTTGGCGTCCTCGGAGGCCGCCTGCCAACTGGCGATCCAGTCCTCGGCGTCCATCGTCTCGCCATTGTGGAACGTCACTCCCTCCCGGAGCGTGAATGTGAACACGGTGGCGTCGTCGTTGACCTCCCACTCGGTGGCGAGGGCAGGCTCGATCTCGTTGTCGTCGTTGATCCACACCGGACCCTCGTAGATCTGGGTGGACACGTTGATGGCGTTCCTCTCCGCCGCGTTGGGGAGGAAGATCGAGTTGGGTTCGGTGGCCAGTGCCACGATCAGTGTCCCGCCCGTCGCCACCGGCTCGGTGGTGTCAGGGCTGGCGGTCGTGGCCGTGTCCGGGGCGGTGGTGGTCGTCGTGGCGGTGTCGCCGCCGCCTGTTCCGCCATCGCCGCACGCGGCCGCGAGCATGGCGAGGGCAGTGAGCAGTGCGGTGAGAAGCCGAAGGCGTCTCATGGGTTGTTCTCCTCCTGGTCGTCGGTTGGTAGTTGTTGCCAGCGTTCCTGGATCGCGAACGCGGCAGAAAGTTCGGTGAAAGAGCCGTAATCGAACTCGGAGGGCTCCCGGTCGGCCCCGAAGTAGACGGGATTGGTGAATGCCACGACCTCGTCGGCATCGCAGACGTCGATGCGGACCCAGGCGGACTCGGCGGGGTTCGGATCGAGCCGGTGTTCCAGTCCCGGGTTCCTGCCCGCCGCAGTTGCCACGGACTCACCGTTCTGTATCACCCGGATCTCGAGGTCGCCCCGCCCCCACGCCTGGGCGGAGATCAGCAGCGGACGCTCGACGGCGCCGAGGGTGTCACCCATCGATGCCGTGTGGTCGGCCGTCTCCACCACGAACTCGACCGTGGGACCCATGGTCACGTACACCCTGCCCCGGTCGACGGCCGCCAGGATCGCCTCCGGTGTACAGGCTTGCGCATCCACGTAGCTGCGGGGGATGCCGATGCGGTGGCCGTCGACCGTGAGCCCGTCGCCCCTGATCATCTTCTCGGGGTTGTGGAAGTCCGAGCCCCCGACGGCGGTGATCCGGAGGCCGGCGTTGAGCCAGCGCGTCCACATCGCCAGCGCCGCAGGGTTGGCCAGTCGGTTCTCGGGCCAGGTCGGGTCGTTCCACACCTCGAGGTAGCGGAAGGCGGCGAGGGGTGCGTCGACATCGGTCCATTCCCACGGAAACAGCAGCGGATGGTTGATGGAGGCGCGCAGGCCCTCCCGGGCCACGGTCGTCACGAGTGCCGCTGCCTCCCCACGTTGCGCCTCGCTGTGGTCCACGTAGCCGGGCTCGGGCAGATCGCGCATCCAGTCCGGCTCGTCGGGCGCCGTGCTGAAGACGTTGAAGTGGCCGTAGGGCATGGTGACTTCGACTCCTGCGATCACCAGCACCCGGTCGGAGTCCGCGAAGTGCGGGTAGGACCACACGTTGTGGTCGGTGATGGCGAAGAAATCGAGGCCTTCGCGTTCGGCTTCGTCGATGAAACGGCGAGGGGTCAGCACCCCATCACTGAGTGTCGAGTGAGCGTGGAAGTCGCCCTTCAGCCACACGATCGGAACACCACTGAGCAAACTCCTCCACTTTGCTGAGCCCGGCGGGAGACTAGGCACCCGCGTGCGGTCGGTGCGGGCCAAGTGGCCCACTCTCACACGAGGTCGCGGGGGATCTCCTCGTGCCAGGTGCGGCGCAACACCTCCTCGCCGTTCTCGGATGCCACGAGTTCGGCATCGACCACGAACGCGTCGGGCGTCGACGTGAGGACCGTGGTGGTGAGGCTGTGCACACTCCAGTCGTCGCGGGCCATGGTCCGCTCGGTCACGACCTCGCCCCGGGCCGAGGTCGGGTCGTCACCGATCGCCGAGTAGCGTTCGACCGCTTTGAGATCGATCTCGAGCCCGATGTCCGCCAGCCTGACACGTCCCGAATCGTCGGTCACTTCGAGGGAGTGCGTGTCCGATCCGAGGTCGTGGCTCAGGCGCCAGTCGTTCGATGCGGGGCGCAGCGGGTGGCGCGGGGTGGGTCGGGTGCCCTCGGGCTCGGCGAACGGCGGCAGGTCCGCATCCTCCGTTCGAGGGGGACGGACGGGGAGCGACAGGGTGCTGGCGGCGCAGTCGATCGTGATCGTCGCCGCTGCCGGAGCAGGCCAGATGAGGGGCCAGTACGAGGTGGAGACGGCGAGTCGGATCCGGTGCCCGGCGGGGAATTGCTGGGCGACCTCGTTCAGGCGGATCCTGACCGTGGTCGGTGTGCCCGCTTCCACGGGACGGGGATCGGCATGGCTGTCGCGATGCGTGAGGTTGAGCACCCCGTAGGTGACGCGGGTGGAGCGGCCGACTGGATCGACCGCGCACAGCCGCACCGCCAGCTGGGCGACTGGGCGGTCGGAGGTGAGCAAGAACTCGACCACCGGCGCGCCGAGGATCTCGACCGGCTCCGGCAACGGTTGGGTGTCGAAGACCGCGCTGCCGCTGTCGTCGGTGCGCTGATCTCCCGGTTGGTCCGGTCCGTCGCCGTACGAGCACCACTTTCCCGCCTGTCTGCCGACCCACAGGGGGGAAGAGAACGAGACCGTTCCCGCGGGGTCGGTGTCCTCCCCGACGAGACCGCGGGCCGCGTCGAGGCGCCACACCGTGGGCGTGATGCGGGGCGAGGGCCAGTCGTCCTCTGCGACCCACCTGCCGGGCCGGAAGTCGTAGGAAGGAGCCGGAGCCACCGCCTCCTGCATCCAGGTGCGAACCATCGGCTCGTCCATGATCCCGGTGTCGATTCCCTTCAGCCACTGGTCCCACCACCGCAGCAACTCCTGCAGGAACCCGATTCCCGGGCCGGGGGCGGCGATGTGCGGATAGGCGTGGCTCCACGGTCCCACCAACCCCTTGCGCGGGACGTCGAGGTTGTCGAGCAACCGGAACACTGCGTTCGAGTAGCCGTCCGCCCAACCGCTGACCGCGTACACGGGGCACTCGATCGCCGCATAGTCCTCGCAGATCGAGCCGTGCCGCCAGAACTCGTCACGTCGCTGATGGCGGAGCCATGTGTTCAGCCACAGGCCGCTTCCTTCGAGCCGCTCCAGCCACATGTCCCGCCATCGTTCACCCACCAGCGCTGGATCCGGCGGCATCGTGTTGTAGGCGAACATCACCGAGGCCCACGAGAGCTTGTCGGCGAGCACACATCCGCCCATGTAGTGGATGTCGTCGGCGTAGCGATCATCGGTGGAGCAGATCGTCATGATCGCCTTCAGGGGGGCGGGGCGGAGGGCGGCGATCTGGAGTCCGTTGAAACCTCCCCACGAGATCCCCATCATGCCGACGTTGCCGTCGCACCAGGGCTGGGCAGCGATCCAATCGATGGCCGCCACCCCATCGTCGAGTTCAGTCGGCAGGTACTCGTCGGTCAACACACCGTCTGATTCCCCGCTCCCTCGCAGGTCGACCCGGACCGAGGCGTAGCCGTGTGCCGCCAGATAGGGGTGGGTCAGCGTGTCCCGCGCCACCGTCCCGTAGCGCTTGCGGTACGGGAGGTACTCGAAGACCGCAGGCACGGGGGTGGGATCGGCCGGCCTCCAGATCCTGGCGGCGAGGCGAGTGCCGTCCGCCATCGGGATCCACACGTTGGGCTCCTCGACGACCGACTGTGTCTCGACGTAGCGCACGCGCTCCTCCGGGTCCTCGCTGACGATCGGCGGCGATCCTATCGACGATCGGGCCCGCCGCCCCGGGGTGTGAGCTCTGCAATCGACCGGATGACGGCATCGGCTTCCGTTCCCCGCCGCCGGCCGTCGCGGGCGACCAGGACGAAGCCGGCGGCGCCGCCGTTGCGCGCCGTGGCGGCGTCGCGTTGGGAGTCGCCGACCATGAGGATCTCGGCGGCTTCGATCCCGAACCCGGCGGCTACCGCGGCCAGCACCGCTGGGTCGGGCTTGGCTGGCATCCCGCTGTCGGCCGCCACGATGATCTCCACCATGTCGGCGACGTCGAGTGCCACAAGTGCCTCCCGCGTGGGCTGCTCCTCGTCGGTGGTGGCGACCGCCAGGCGGAGGCCGGCACCCGCCAGTGCGCGGAACGTGCCGGCGACATCGCCGATGGGCTGAGCGGGGAGCGAGGCTGCCAGCGCGGTGGCGCGACGTCGCGCGTCGACGGCGCGGCGAGAAGCGACCTCCGGCGCCACGCCGGCTGCCTCGAGGATCCGCCTGGTGAGATCGGCCAGGCCCTCGGTGGTGGCAGTCGACAGCGGACCATCCGGATCGAGCTCGCCGTCGTTCAGGCCCAGTTCGGCGCGCAGCACCGCCCCGATCTGCGCCGACCCGGCGGCGGCCACCGCGACCCACAACTCGGCTGGTTCGAGCCAGTACGACTCGAGTGAGATGAGGGTGCCGTCCTTGTCGAACACGATTGCTCGAACGTCGAAGACCGAAGCTCCCGCCTGAACCTGCATCGGCTGGATCGTACGGGCTGCCGCCCCCCGGTTCGGACGCCCCCTCCCGCAGATGCCGGCCGCTTTGCAGCCGGGTGCGCCTCGACCAGTACCCTGTCGCCCTGCTCAGGCCGCCCCCGAGGTGTCGATGTTGCCGAACGTGTCCAAGTGGAGGTTGTTCTTCACGCTCGTGGTCGTGGGGGCGTCGATCTACGCCGTGTTGCAGACTCCGATCCGCCTCGGCCTCGACCTGCGGGGCGGCACCCAGGTGGTGCTGGAAGCCCAAGACACGCCCGACGTCCAAGTGGACGCCGACGTCACTGCCCGCACTTTGGAGGTCCTGCGGCGGCGGGTGGACGCCCTCGGCGTCGCCGAACCGACGTTGCAGCTGTCTGGCGACCGCCGGATCATCGTCGAATTGCCCGGCCTCGACGATCCCGGCCAGGCGGTGGAGGCGATCGGTCGGACGGCCCAGCTCACCTTCCACCCCGTGATCGAGTCGTATCCGGCGGGCGGGGTGCCCGACGACGTGGACGGGCTGGTACTACCGGGCGGGCCGGGGGAGGATCTGCTGCTGGGCCCGGTGGCCGTGTCCGGCGAGCAGGTGGAGACTGCCGGCGGCTTCTTCGACAGCCAGGGATCGGCGCAATGGGTCGTGTCGCTCCAGTTCTTCCGGGAGGGAGAGCGGGCCTGGACCGATCTCACTGCCGAGGCAGCCTGCGCCAGTCCGTTCGAGGCGTCTCGGCGGATCGCGATCGTGCTGGACTCCTCGGTGATCTCCAGCCCAGGAGTGGCCACCAACGTCGCCTGCAATGTCGGGATCACCGGCGGGGGGACGATCATCACCGGCGGCTTCACCCAGGAGGAGGCGGAGGAGCTGGCCGCCCTCATCCAGGCCGGGGCGCTCCCGGTCCCGGTCGAGGTGATCGAACGGGGAACCATCGGGCCGACGCTCGGTGAGGCGGCCATCGCCGCCAGCGTCGAAGCGGCGCTCATCGGCGCCGCGCTCACCATCATCTACATGATCGCGTTCTACCGGCTCATGGGCGTCACGGCCGCCCTGTCGTTGGGTGTGTACGCCATGGTGTCGTACGCGGTGCTGGCGTGGATTGGCGCGACCCTCACGTTGCCGGGCATCGCCGGCTTCGTGCTGGCGATCGGCATGGCGGTCGACGCGAACGTCCTCGTCTATGAGCGTGCCAAGGAGGAACACGCGGCCGGCTCCACGATCAAGGACTCGATCGTGGCCGGATTCGCACGAGCCTGGTCCGCCATCGCCGATGCGAACATCACCACCCTCATCGCGGCGGTCCTGCTCTTCGTCTATGCCTCGGGGCCGGTGCGCGGTTTCGGCATCACTCTGAGCATTGGTGTGATCGTCTCGATGTTCTCGGCCCTCGTGGTCACCCGCGTCCTCCTGGAGCTGCTCGGATCCATGATGGAGTCGCGGCCCCGGCTGATGGGGATGACCGTCGGGCGCCGCTTCCAGGAGTGGATCCGGACCGCGCGTCCCGATCTCCTCGGGGCCTGGAAGCGCTGGCTGCTGGTGTCGGCGTTGCTGGTGGCGACGGCCGTCGCCGGGCTGGTAGTCTCGCCGGTCAATCTCGGCCTCGAGTTCGTCGGAGGAAGGCTCTTCGAGTTCTCCACGGAGCGGCCGGTCGATGTCGATTCCCTGCGGACCGATCTGACGGCGGCGGGACTTCCGCGGGCACTCATCCAGCAATCAGGCGAAGGCAGCCTCATCGTTCGAACCGAACAACTCGACGCCGCCGACGAGCAGTTGGTGCTCGACGCAGTCGAGTCGGCCGGCGGCACGTCGGTGGTGCTCCGCGATCAGTTCGTCGGGCCGACACTGGGTGTCGAGCTGCGCAACCGGGCACTGATGGCGTTGGGGATCGCAGTGGCAGTCCAACTCGCCTATCTGGCGTTCCGGTTCCGCTGGACGATGGGTCTGGCGGCGGTGGTGGCGATGGTCCACGACGTGGCGATCCTCGTGGGGATCTTCGCCTGGTTCGGCAAGACGTTCGACGGCGTCTTCCTGGCGGCGCTACTCACAGTCATCGGGTACTCGGTGAACGACTCGGTCATCATCTTCGATCGGGTGCGAGAACAGCTCGGACTGCGGCCGGACGACCCGATCGAGGAGATCACCAACGACGCCTGCCTCCAGACGATCCCGCGGACGATCAACACCGGCCTGGGCGCGATGTTGATCCTGTTCAGCTTGTTCGTCCTGGGCGGAGACACGTTGGCAGACTTCGCCTTGGCACTCCTCATCGGGATCGTGGTCGGGTCGTACTCCTCGATCTTCACCGCCTCTCCCATCGCCATCGTCCTCGAAAAGCGCTATCCGCGTCCGCCTCCCGAGCCGGAACCGAAGCCGGGGGTCCCGACGGGTCGGAAGCGCAGCCGGCCGTAGCGCTCCTCTCGCCATGAAGTACGAGTCGCTGTCCTCGGCGGGGTTGGTGACGGCACGTGACGAGCTCGTCGATCTGCTCCAGGTGTGTGTGCACGACGGGGCATCGCTCGGCTTCCTCGCCCCCCTCGCCGAATCCGAGGCCGTCGAATACTGGTCAGGTGTCGAGGCGCAGGTGGCGGCGGGAACGGTGTGGGTGGTCGTGGGTCGGGAGCGACCAGCGGGCCGGGTCGTGGGCAGCGGCCAGCTCCGGTTCGAGACCAGGAGCAACGGCCGCCATCGCGCCGAGGTCAGCAAGCTGATGGTGCTGCCTTCGCACCGCGGGCGAGGAATTGCCACTTCGCTCATGGGCGCCATGGAGCGCCACGCCCGCGCACGCGACGTCCGGCTGCTCGTCCTCGACACGAGCGAGGGCCGGGGAGGCGCGCGCCAGTTCTACGAGCGGCTCGGATACGTGTATGCCGGGGGCATCCCGGACTTCGCCCTCGACCCCGACGGCACTCCCGCCGCCAACGCCATCTTCTACAAGGCGCTCACCTCGCGCCGCAATGATCCGTGACAGGCGGCGGCCGACCGACCACCATGTCGGAGCGAACCGCAGCAAGGAGGAGCGATGCTCACGGCGATTGTGGTGTACATCGGAGTAGGTCTATTGGTGGGCGCAGTCACCTACCTCGCGAAGTCGGAGACTTCGAGCATGGCAGGCATGCTCGGGTCGGGTGGGGCCGGAGGCCTGATCGGGGGTGTGGTCGCCAACCTGATCTTCTCCGACGGGATCGACCTCGACCTGGCCGGACTGGCGGGCAGCGTGATCCTGGCGATCGTGGTCGTGCTCACGATCCGGGTGGGAGACCGCAAGCGGGCTTCCGAAGTGGTCGAGGCAGCGCCTCCGGTCGAACCGGAGCACGACGAGCCGCCGGCGGACTGACGGGTCGCTCAGCCGGGCTTGACGGCGCGAATCGTGGTCGCGGTCGCCCCCGCTGCCTGGCGGTCGGCGGGAGGATCCTCTCCATCAGGGCGATGAGGTCGGGTGTGAACAGCGGATAGCGGGCGGCGTCGACGAGCGAGAGCGGCTGCCGGTCCGTGACGCCGATCTCGGTGAATCCGACGTTCGCCAGTTTCTCCACGAAGACACGCTCCGCCAGGGCGCCTGCCACTCAACCGGCCCAGGCGGAGGGATGGGTCATGACTTCGGCCGGCAGCTCGTCCTCGGACATCGTGAGGTCGGACACGCACATCCTTTCCATGGACGGGGACCTCTCCCGCCCATGGATAAGGACGCAAATCCGACCCCGGGAGATTGCGCGGGCCTGCGAAAACCTCGTCAGCCGCCGGGTCGCAGGACCATGACGGCCACCACTGCCAGCAGAACCGCGGCATCGAGCAGGCCACCCCGGGTCAGCCGCCGCGCGGGAGTCTCGAGGGCCGGGCTTGCATCCCCGTGCTGTGACGCGACAGCCTCGACCTGCTTCGTGGCGGGAGTGCTGATCAGTCCCTCGACCATCCCCGATCCGACGATGCCCGCGATGCCGAGCAGGATCCACAGGTCGGTGAAGCGGAAGCCCGGTTGGGTAGCGACCATGGCGACGCCGGATCCCACGGTGAGGAGCGCCGCCGGGATGAACACCATCGCCCCGAGCGACTCCGATCCCCTCGCCACGGTCAGGATCCCTCGGTAGTCGCGTTTCGCCAGCATCCCACTGCTGAGCGCCGTCAGTCCGATGGCGCTCCCCACCCAGGCGATGGCTCCGACCAGATGGGCGAATCGCAGTACTTCGTGCCAGCTCACTCTCTCACCTCGTTCGATTCGGCGATCCTCCGGTTCCGGAGCGCCCATACGCCCGTGGCGACCGCCCACAGCGCGGTGATCGTCGCCAGCACGCCGAATCCGAGCAGGAGGATGGTCGACTGGATACCGTAGGCGAGCGGAACCCCGACTGCGCCGGCGGTCGTCAGGCCGGCGACGGCGATGATCGCCCCCTGCCAGCGCGGCACCCGCTTCGATCGGATCCAGGCGGCTCCGATCAGTCCCAGGCCTCCCCACAGAAAAGTGATCGAGAGGAACCACACGTGGTCGTCCGCCGCGTTCAGCGCCGCGGCCACCGCGAACTCGACTCCGGTCGGTGGCGA
>CAZCRP010000039.1:0-13511 GCA_964501055.1 uncultured Acidimicrobiaceae bacterium | reverse complement strand
TCGCGCATGCGCCGGCTGCCGGTGGACGGGCGGCGTTGACGGCCGGCGTGGCATTGACGCTCCTCGGCCTCGTTCTCGTCGGCTCGGCCGCGCGACTCCGCCGGTTGCTGCGGTTCGTGCCGGGCAGGTTCCGTGAGAGGGTGGGGCGCAATCTGGTCGATCATCGGCTCACTCCCCGTTCGTGGGCGTTGCTCACCGGCCGGGTCGTGTTCGAGGCCACGACCCTGGGCTTGACGCTCCTGGCCTTCGACATCGTCATGGCCCCTTCCCAGATCATCGCCGCCTTCGGAATCTCCCAGATCGTGGGCGGACTCCCCGGCACTCCCGGCGGGCTGGGAGTCACCGAAGCGGGACTGCTGGGGGTGCTCGCCCTGTTCGGGATCCCGGCGGCGGTGACGGCCACCCCGGTGCTCGCGTTCCGCGTGATCTCCTACTGGCTGCCGGCCATCGGCGGCATCGCCGCCGGCGGCCACGCCTACCTGCGGCGGCGCACGCTCTGAGTGCCGCGGTCAGTCGGGTGGCGGCACCGGGCGGCGCAGGAAGCGGAGCACCGCCGCCACCCGCCGGTGCGTGTCTGTCTCGTCGGGTCCGAGCCCGAGCTTGGCGAAGAGCGAGTTGATGTGCTTTTCGACCGCCGACTGCGAGACGAACAGCATCTCGGCGATGGAGGTGTTCGATCGGCCTTCCGCCATCGAGGCGAGGACCTCCATCTCACGGGGGGTGAGCATGTCGAGCAGACGGTCACCCGCCCCGCGCTCGCGCCCCAGCAACCGCTCGACCACCAGCGGATCGACGACGGATCCCCCGTTCACGACCTCGCGGAGGGCGCGCAGCAGTTCGTCGAGATCGCCGACGCGGTCTTTGAGCAGGTAGGCGAGACCGGCGGTCCCGTCGTTGAACAACTCGAACGCATACATCGAGTTCACGTGTTGTGACAGCACCACGACACCGATGCGAGGATGAGCGGATCTGATGGCATGCGCCGCGGCGATTCCCTCCATCTGATGATCGGGCGGCATGCGTATGTCGACGATGACGGCGTCCGGGCTCAGCCGTTCGACAGCCGCCAGCAGCTGCACCCCGTCTTCGACCGTCGCCAGGACGTCGACCTCGCCGGAGGTCTCCAGCAGCTTTCTGGTGCCTTCTCTGACCAGGTAGTGGTCGTCGGCGATGACCACTCGCATCATGGGATGGGGAGCCGGGCCCGGAGCACGGTTCCGCCTCCCGGCCGGGATTCGACTGCGAGCGATCCGGACAGCGCCTCGAAACGGTCGGCGAGTCCGGCCAGACCGGACCCCGGACGGGTCTCCGCCCCGAATCCGCTTCCGTCGTCGGCGATGCGGAGTTCGAGGTGTCCGTTCGACGCGGCGATGTCCACGCGGGCCGATCGGGCGGCGGCGTGTTTGAGCACGTTCGTGATCCCTTCGGCGATGAAGAAGTAGGCGGCGCTCTCGATCTCGTCAGGGAAGCGCCGTCTCCGCACCTCAGGACTCGACCGCACCGCCACGTCGAGCGGCAGCCGGCTGCAGCGCTCCTCCACGGCCTCGACGAGCCCACCATCGGTCAGCACGGAGGGGTGGATCCCCTGGGCGAGATCGCGCAAGTCGCGGAGAATCGTCTGGGCGTCGGACTGCAGGTCGAGGAAGGTGGCGTCGTCCAGCGTTCCCGACTTCGCCCTCGCCCGCGCCAATCCGAGCTTGGCGACGAGAGCCACCAGCTCCTGCTGGGCGCCGTCGTGCAGGTTGCGCTCGATCCGTCGTCGCTCGGCCTCCTGGGCATTGACGATGCGGCCGGCGAGTCGGAGGTTGGCGAGCAGGAGCGCGGTCTGGCCGGCGAGGGCGGTCACGAGATTGCGGTCTTCGGTCCCGAACTGCCCCGTCGGCTTGGGTCCGCAGCGGATCGAGCCGAAGACCTCGCCACCCCGCTCGATCGGGACGACGGCCACTGCCTCCCCCGAGGTCGGTCCCGCCCGAAAAGGGCCGTGGGGAGGGAGTTCGACTTCCGCCCACCGGACCCGCACCGCCCGCTGGACCAGGCCGGCGAGACGGGGCCCGAGATCGCGCTCGGAGTCCGATCCGTCGAAGGTCTCGTCGAAGGTCGCCACGGCCTCCATGGGCGTGGGGCGGGGACCGAACACGACCCGATCGGCGACCCTCTGCAACTGGAGGCGGGCAGGGTGGAAGACGACCGCCAGCACCAGCGTCACGACGATCGCGGCCTCGATGGGCAGCCGAGCACCGGCCGCCACCCCGGCGCCTGCCGCGACGAGCGCATAGATGACGAAGATGCCGATGGACAGCGTGCCGTAGGCAAATGTCTTGCGGATCACCGCATCGGTGTCGATCCACGCCGGCTGGGCTACTCCGATGAAGATCGCCGCGGGGAGGAGGACGAGGGCAACGGTCCCGACGACTTGCGCGCCCCCGCCGTGGACGATTCCGCCGGGATCCAACAGTGGGGCGACCAGGTATGGGAACACACCGAGGGTGAGCGCGGTCCCCGCGCCGAAGAGCACCCACCGGATCTGTCGTCGCACCACCGCACCCTCGCGCCGGTACCGCAGGCACAGTACGACGAAGCTCGCCACCAGGCCGACCCCGAGCAATGATCTGACGCCGGACAGCGCCGGACCGAGCGGCGCGAGGAACGACAGGTGCGCGGGGTTGGCGAAGGTGTCCGTCCCGCCGTATACGAGCGGATCCGTGGGAATCAGAGGGCTGGACACGAGCGCCAGCACCATGAGGGCCGGCAGCACCCACAGTGCCCGGGCGAATCGCTCCTCACCCCGGCCGGTCGGAGTGCCGAAGGGGAAGAAGGCGATCAGCCGGGACAGCCAGACCAGCCCGACCGACGCCAACACCGTTTCGGCCGCCAGCGCGGGCGCCATCCAGCCGGCGCGGGTCGGCGAAGCGACGATCACCCGCTCCAGCAGGGCGGCGTACGACATCGTTGTCGCCGTTCCCGCGACGAGCAGCCATCCGGAGGGGTTGGCGGGGTGGCGGACCATCAACAGCACGCCCGCCGCGAGGAAGGAAACCGGGACCGTTGCGAAGTAGACGAGCGCGCCGGATGCGAGAGGACGCACCGCGATCGTTAGGGCGATGGCGGCCACCGTCGACAGCGCGGCGGTGCCTGCCACCAACCACATGAGCCTCTTCACCGCGACATTGTCGACTCGCGGGCACTCGCTGTCCATTGCAGCCTGCCACAGTTCCTCGGTGGCCGGCCTCCGGCGGACACCACACACGAAGTGCAGCGCGCACGGTTCCTGTCCTCCCGTGCCGTTCGTACGTTGCGAGGCAGTCGAACCAGGAGGAGCGCGGTGACGTCGCAGGAACATGATCGCCGGGTGGGCAAGGCGCAGTGGATCGGAGTGACCCTCGCGGGGGCGGTGGTCGCGATCCTGTTCAGCCCCAATGGGCCGTTGGGCGGTTTCTGGGGTGCCCAGCCCACGCCCGGCTTGGAGGGGGGAGTGTTCGGGGCGCTCGTCGTCTACTCGGTGCTGGAGGCCCTGGTGTTCGGACTCGGCATCGCCTGGCTCGCCTTCGGCCGCCGTGTCATGACAGACGGCGCCTGGGCCGGAGCGGCGCACCTGGCCGTCGGGTGGGCGTTGGTCAGCTGGTTCCCGCACGGCTCGTTCCACCAGTCGATCACCCACGACAATTGGGCGGGCTTGGCAGCCATCGAGTACGGGTTCCACCTGACGATGCTCGTAGCGGGTGTGGTCGTGGCACGGCACCTGTACGTCACAGGGGCGGATCGGGCGCGAGCGGCGGTGGCGGCATGACGGCTGTCGGTGTCCGATCGGAGAGGATCACCGCTCGAACCGCAGCCACAGCCACCCGCCTGGCACTGGGCGGCACACTGGCCGGGGCGGTGCTGGGCGTCGGGTACTTCACGGTGGGAGGGGTGTTCGCACCGCTGAGCGATGGCGCGGCCGCGGTGTTCGGACTCGCCCTCGCACCGGTGGTGGTGCACGTGTGGGAACGCTCCCGGCAGGCTCATGGCCGGCTGGCCGACGCGTCGCTCGTCGTGGGCTTGGGATCTGCGGCCGTGATCGCGTCGTCGTCCTTCGGACTGATCCTGCAGGACACGGGCGTCGTCGCCGGAGTCGGGCGCGCGGCCCTCACGGCTCAGTTCGTGGGCATGGCGGCGGCCGGTGGGTGGCTGCTGTGCGTGCGGGGGCTGGCTCGGCGATCCGCCCTCTTCAGCCGCAGGGTGGCAGCGGCGGCGGGCGTCGCCGGCTGGGGCTATCTCGTGGTGGGATTGGCGGAGCCGCTGACCGGTTTCCGTCAGCTGACGATGTATTCGGCGGGCGGCGTCGCCATCGTGGCGTTCTCGCTGTGGGCGGTGTGGGCCGCTCGCGAGTTGGATGCCGGGACGTGAGCGAGATCGTCACGTCCCGGCAGGGAGTTCAGTTGGAGCGTCGAGAGGTCTTCTCCGGTGCCACCGGCGGCACCCGGTAACCCGGGCATGCGCACTGTGGCACGGAGCAGACATTGGACTCGCGGTGCTCCCGGCGGGGATGCCCGCAGGACAGACACCGTTGGCGCCCTCCGTCGACCGGACGGGTCGGGCGTGTCAGTTGCGGCGCTCCTTGGCGACGTTGACCGTGAGCTGGCGACCGTCGACGTCGTGACCGTTCAACGAGTCGATGGCGGCCTTCGCCTCGCTCGGGCTGGACATCTCGACGAAGCCGAAGCCGCGCGAGCGGCCGGAGTCGCGATCGGTGATGACATGGGCGCTCTTCACCTGGCCGTGCGCCGCGAACAGCGTCTCCAGGTCAGAGGACGTGGTGTCGAACGTGAGGTTCCCCACGTAGAGGTTGGTGGACATGAGTGCTCCCTTCAGAAGCGTCGAACCGTCGGGACCGTCACCCCGCGGAAGCCGTGTTCGAGACGTGCGCACGGTCGTGCGAGTCGTCGGCGTATCTGCGGTGGCCCCACCGGACGGAACGAGAAGCGGAGCTGGCGTGGCACGCAATGGGTGCGTGTGTACTCACTGAGTGTAGCCGGTGCTGACCGTATGCCGCGCGGCGGGCCCCGAGTGCCTGCCACGGCGCCGCAGGAGCCATCGATGCGACCTGCCGCTCATCGGGCCATCGGATATGCTGCCGCGCCGTGGCAGGCGACGGACCGACCGACTTCATTCGCACTTCGATGCCGTTGTGCGACACGCTGGGGGTGGTGGCGCACGAGCTGTCGGCTGCGGAGGTGCGACTGTCGCTGCCGTGGGCGCCGGAGTTGTGCACGGCCGGTGGTGTCATGCACGGGGGCGCCCTGATGGCGCTGGCGGACTCCGCCGGTGCGGTGTGCGCCTTCCTCAATCTGCCGGAGGGCAAGTCTTCGACTGCGACGATCGAGTCGAAGACGAACTTCCTGCGCGCCGTCCGCGCAGGGGAGGTGGTGGCGGTGTCGCGGCCGTTGCACGCAGGAGCTGCCACGATCGTGGTCGAGACGGAACTCTTTAACGGGGAGCGGCTCGTCGCCAAGGTCACCCAAACCCAGGCGGTGCAGGCCTGAAGGCCGTCAGACGACCGTGACGCCCGAGCCCGTCAACTCGACTGTCGTCCGCTCGGCCTCGCCTTCCTCCAGTTCCACCGCCGCGCTCGCTGCTTCCAGCACGGTCGTCAGGTGTCCGAGACGGACGGCATCGAGCGCCGTGGCTCGCACGCACACGTCGTAGGCGAGCCCGACCACCACGACCTGCTCGATGTCCCGCCCCGACAGCAACTGCGCCAGCGCCGTCGGCTTCGTCTCGCCGGTCTCCGGGTCCCGCATCGTGAAGCCCGAGTAGCCGTCCTCCCCGTTGGTTCCCTTGCGGACCACCGGCCCGGCCAGCATCAGCCTGGGATGGAACTCGGCGCCCCAGGTGCCGGCCACGCAGTGGACCGGCCACACCCCGCCGTCCTTTTCGAAGTGAGGGGTGGAGGCGGGATGCCAGTCTTGGGTGTAGACGACGAAGCCGCCGGCGGCGAGCGCCCGAACGATCTCGGTGTTGCAGGCGGCCACCACTTCCTCTCCTCCTGGGACGAACAGGTTCCCGGTGGGGTCGGCGAAGTCGTTTTGCACGTCCACCACCACCAGGGCGGTGCTGGGGGTGTAGTCGATCATGGACGCGACACTATGCCAGTCCCGGTGCCATCGCGGCCGGCGTGCTCCGGCTGTCGCACTAATTTGATGGGCGTGAGAGACATCAGCGAGGGGATCCTGTTCACGGACCACTACCAGCTCACGATGGCCCAGCTGTATCACCGCTTCGGGCTCCACACCCGACCGGCCCAGTTCGAGCATTTCTTCCGTTCCTACCCCGACTACGGCCTCCACCAGGCCGGTTACTGCATCACCGCCGGGCTGGGGCCGCTGCTCGACTGGATGGAGTCGGTGTCGTTCGGCGACCAGGAGATCGAAGCCCTGCGCGGAATCCGCTCGTTGGGCGGTTCCCAGCTCTTCACCGAGGAGTTCCTGTCCTGGCTGTCTGACGTCGGAGGATTCGGCGAGGTGTCGTTGCGGGCAGTGCCCGAGGGAAGGGTGGTCCATGCCAACGCTCCCGTGGCCGTCGTCGAGGCGCCGCTGGCGATCGCTCAGATCCTCGAGACGTCGTTCCTCAATCACCTCAACTTCGCGACCCTCATCGCCACGAAGGCTTCGCGGGTCGTGGAAGCCGCGGCCGGCGGCACGGTGATCGAGTTCGGCCTGCGGCGAGCGCCGGGATTCGGGGGGAACACCGCCACCCGCTCCTCCCTCATCGGAGGGGCAGTGGCCTCCTCGAATCTCGGTATGTCGCACTCGCTCGGCATCCAGCCGTCCGGCACCCACGGGCACAGCATGGTGCAGGTGTTCATGGCGATCGCCGGCGGTGAGCTCGAGGCATTCCGAGCCTACGCCGACGTGTACCCCGACGAGTGCCTGCTGCTGGTCGACACGATCGACACGCTCGAATCCGGGATACCGAACGCCATCACCGTGTTCGAGGAGTTGCGGTCGAAGGGCCACAGACCGGTGGGAATCCGCCTCGACTCCGGGGACCTCGCCCACCTGGCGGTCCGTTCGGCCGAGATGCTCGATGCGGCCGGCTTCGAGGACACCCGCATCGTCCTGTCCAGCGGGCTCGACGAACTGACCATCTGGCAGGTCAAGAACCAGATCGGAGTGGAGGCTCCCCGCTACGGGGTCGACGCAGACCACCTCACCTCGCGTCTTGTCCATGGGGTCGGGTCGAAGCTCGTGACGTCGGAGGGTGACCCGTCGCTCGGCGGCGTCTACAAGTCGGTGGCCGTGGAGGGCGACCCCGGCGAGTGGGTGCCGTCGATCAAGATCTCCGACACTCCCGAGAAGGTGCAGAACCCCGGTGCGAAGCGCGTGTGGCGGATCTATGACGAGCGCGGGTTTGCCACCGCCGACGTGCTGGCGCTCGCGCACGAGGAGATCGACGCCACCCAGCCGTTCCAGCTCCATCATCCGTCGCTCCCCGGCGTCAGCCGCATGCTGAACCCGGAGGGCATCTCCGAGATCGAGCCGTTGCTGGTGACCGTGCTGGAAGGTGGTCGCCGCGTATTCGAGCTCGGTGGCGTCGCCGAAGCCCGCAAGCGCCGGGACCACGACCTCGAGCGACTCGACGCCGGGGTCAGGCGGCTCGTGAATCCACACCGCTATCACGTCTCGCTGTCGTCGGCGCTCAGCGAGCTGAAGCGCTCGCTGGTGAGCGGCTACCGCACCTGAGTCGCGACGACCGAGCGTGGACGAGTGAGCGAACCCCGATCCGGACCGGACGACGAGTTCCGCTCCCTGATGGAGGGCCTGCGCACCACCCTCCCCGGGGTGCAGGTGCTGTTCGGTTTCCTCCTCGCCCTTCCTTTCACCGGCGACTTCGGGGCGATCACCCCGGTCGACCGCTTCACGTATGCCGTGGCGTTCCTCAGCACCGCCGTGTCGTCGATCCTGCTGATCGCCCCCAGCGCCCACCAGCGGGTGCGGGCGCTGCTCACCGGCATTCCGCGGTCACACGTCGAACACGTGCGGGTGGCGGTCAAGATCACCGTGGCCGGGACGATTGCCTTTCTCGTCGGCATCGTCGCCTCGGTGTACCTGGTGACGTCCGTGCAGCTGGGCTCGCGGTGGGCGGCCGCATCGGTGGCCGTCGTGACCGGGCTCGCGGCGTGGACCTGGTTCTACATGCCGTTGGTCAGATTCCAGCGCTGGCCCGACGATCAAGCGGGCGACTGAGGTTCCGGGCCCATCGCCTCGTATAGCGCCTGGCGCAATGCCGGCTCGGGCGGATCGTCCCCACCACGAAACCGGGCACACCGTCTCCCCGCGCAGGTCGGGTACGCGCTCAGCTGGCGGAGCGGGTGCGCGTCAGATGTTTGTCCAACGTCGACCAGACGGACGGGTCGGCCAGTCTCCGCCGCATGGCGATGAGGGTGCGGATGAAGGTGGGCACGGCCGCCGCCGGATCGAGGGGGTTGGGTCGCATCGCCGCCAGCACCGGCGGCGAGGGTCGCAGGACGACGACGTCGGTATCCGGCCACTCCTCGTGGATGCGGATCAACTCGGCTTCCAGCGCCGTGCGCCCCACCCGGTCGAAGATCTTCTCGTGGAACCAGGCCCCTTCCCGGTCCTCCTCGGCCGCCATCGGGGCGATGACGATGACGAGATCGAGTGGTTGGGGGTTGCCGAGCACCAGGTCGGCATGCGTGCCGGACACCACGCCACCATCGACGTAGGTCCGGCCGTCGATGACCCGCGGCTGGAAGGCCACGGGGATCGCCGACGATGCTGCCACTGCCTCCGCCAGTGTCACGTCCGGTGCATCCTCGGTACCGAAGGCGACGCGGCGCTTGGCGGCGACGTCGAAGGCGGTGATGATCGTCGGCTTCGACGGCCAGCTCTCCGCCAAGGTTCCGCACTGGTGCCGGACCCAGTCGGCGAGGCCGTCCGTGGTCCAGGCCGCGGGACCCCCGAGGAGCATCGTCAGGCCGGGCTTGCGGATCCCCGGCAGGAGGCCGTGGCGGACCCAGCGCCCGACGCGCACTCCCCGCTCCCGGGCGAACAGATGCCCGGCGATCCGGCCGGCCACCGCGGCGCGATCCTCGTGGTGCAGCACCATCGAGTCGAGGTCGAGTCGCCCGCTCCGCACGAGCGCGGCGACGTAGGCGCCACCCGACGTCCCCACGATCACGTCTGCGTCGACCGGGTTCCAGCCCGTGGCGAGCTCCAGCGCCATCAACACGCCCATCTCGTAGGACGCGCCCGTGACACCGCCTCCTCCCAGGACGATTCCAACCGAACTCATCGGCGCCGAGCTTAGGAGGTCCCTGCACCGGTCTAGCGTCGGGTGCATGCAGTTGAGGCCCGTCGCTCCCGCGGACCGCGCCCCGCTCGATCGCTTGTTCGCCCTCGCCGACGAGTGTGACGGGCACTTCCCCATCGGCGAGCACAAGTACCTCGACCTGATGGCCGGCCACGGTCCGACCACCGGCCTGGTGGCGAGCATGGGACCCGAGATCGTGGCGTATGTCGCGGTCACTCCGCCTCGGGCGGACGGGGTGGCGGCGCTGGAGTTCGCCGTGCACCCGCTGCACCGTTCCCACGGGGTGATCTCCTCGCTCATCGCCGGAGGGATCGACGAGGCGCGGGCGGCCGGCGCGGGGGCGGTGCGCGTGTGGGCTTTCCAGCCCAACATGATCGACGAGTTTCTGGCCGCCGGCTTCCACGCCGAGCGCGAGCTGCGGCAGCTCCGGATCGGGCTTCCGCTCGCCATTCCGGCCCCCCTTCCCCCCGGTATGACGGAGGCGCGTTTCCGACCCGGCGAGGACGAACGGGCTTGGCTGGAAGTGAACAATGCCGCCTTCCGGGAGCATCCCGAGAACGGGTCGTGGACACGCGAGATCCTCGTCGAGCGAATGGGGCAGCCGTGGTTCGATCCAGCGGGTTTCGTCACCGTGTGGGAACGGGACGAAATGGCTGGTTTCTGTTGGACCAAGCCACACGACGACATGGGTGAGATCTATGTGATCGCAGTCTCTCCTCGTCACCAGGGGAGGGGACTCGGCCGCTACCTGACCGTGCGCGGGTTGGAGGTCATCGAGCGCCACCATGGCCTTCGCACCGGAATGCTCTACATGGATGCGGACAATACGGCGGCGGCTGCGCTCTATCGGTCACTCGGCTTCCGGCTCCACCACGTGGACCGGTCGCTGTTGCTTCGTCTCGGCGATCGCTGAGTCGCTCAGCCGAAGCGGCGGCGGCAGCCGCGGCACGAATTGTCGGTCTCGAGCGTGGCCTCCCCACACCACGGACAGGGCAGGTCGTCTGCCACCAATGCGATGACGGCCCCGCCTCGGGCGACGGTGAGGTCGATCCGATTGGCAGGCGTGTCGATCGGATGCTCGAGATCGTGGATGACGTCGCTCACACCCTCGAGGGTAGGTTTTCGCGCTCTGTACGGGTGGTATTTCCGCCTCGGGGAGGTTGGAGGTCAGGTGCGAACGGCGGCCGCGAGGTCGTTGACCAGGTAGGAGAGATCGCCCAACCGCCCGTCGCGCTGCTCGGCGGCCTCCAGCATCTGCATCGCCGCGTGGTAGGCCACCCACGGCTCGAGACGGTTCTTGATCGAGTTCTCACCGCCGTAACCCTCCCACAGGGCCGTGGCGGCCTCGTCACCCAACGTGCGGCTGAACTGCCAGGTCGCCAGCGACAAGTCCCATTCGGGCGGGGCGAGCGTGGCCCACTCCCACCCGATGAGCATGAGCTCGCCCCGGTCGTTCACGAGGAAGTTCTTGGGCAGCGTGCGGGTGTGGGCGGGTCTGGGACGAGAGGCGGAGGGATGGTTGTCGCTCCGACGTGCGGCTTCCAAGACCTCGGCGGGGAGGCCGAGTCGGCGCCGGTAGCGGTCGAGACGGTCGAGGGTGGATCGGAAGTGCGTCTTCACATAGTCGCCGTCGATGCCGCTGTCGAGGTTCGTGATCGGGGCCTCGGAGTCGTGCACACCGCGCAGCAGCGCACCCGCCTTGCGCACCAGATCCAGGTTCTGGGGGAGCGTGGCGAGGCTCCAACTGCCCCCGTCCGTGGTGCGGATCCATGCCATGCCGTCGGTGGCGCCCCGTTCGAGGATCTGCGGCACCCCGGGGACGCCGAGCAGCGATTCGAGCGCGTGCCGCTCCCGGCGCTCCCTGGCCGGGGTGGCGTAGACCTTGACCACGGTGGAGTCCCCCGACTCCTCCAGCAGCCGGAAGACCTTGTTCGTCCCGCTCGACAATTCCTTGATCGTTGCGGTCGGCACCAGACCGGCGACCATCTCCATTGCGCCCATCTCGTATCAACTTCCCCGTTTTGGTCGTCGCCGCCGACATCGTCTGCAGCCGAAAACCGCGGACGGCCTTGTGAGCACCGGCAGTACCCTGCGGCGCTCCCAGCAATCTAGCGAGTGATCCAGGTGGCAATACAGATTCGACTTCCAGACGGTTCGGTGGTCGAGCACCCCGACGATGTGACCGGCTACGACGTGGCGTCGGCGATCGGAGAGAGGCTCGCCAAGGCGGCGGTCGCGATCAAGCTCGACGGTCAGCTGATGGACCTGACCGTACCACTTGGCCGGAGCGGCGCGTTCGAGGTCGTGACGGACACGAGCGAGGAAGGCAGGAGCGTGCTCCGCCACTCCGCAGCCCATGTCCTCGCGCAGGCCGTCCTCACGCTGTACGAGGGTGCCACATTCGCCATCGGCCCACCGATCACCGACGGCTTCTACTACGACTTCGACATCGGACGGCCGTTCACACCGGACGATCTCACAGCCGTCGAGGAGAAGATGGCGGAGATCATCGCCGCCGATCAGCCCTTCGTGCGCGAGACGATGAGCCAGGACCGGGCACTGGAGGTGTTCGCCGCTCACCCCTTCAAGCAGGAGATCATCGAGGGCGTCGACCCGTCGGAGGGGGCGGGAGGCGAGACGGTGACGGTGTATCGCAACAACGGGTTCGTCGATCTCTGCCGGGGACCGCACGTTCCCAGCACCGGGCGTCTGGCGGCGGTGAAGCTGCTGCGGTCAGCCGGCGCCTACTGGCGGGGCGACGAGGCCAATCCACAGCTGCAACGGATCTATGGCACTGCGTGGGAGTCGAAGAAGGCGCTGGAGGACCATCTCCTCCGTCTCGAGGAGGCGGAGCGGCGCGACCACCGCAAGCTCGGTCCCGAGCTCGACCTGTTCTCGTTCCCGAAGGAACTGGGGGCAGGGCTCATCGTCTGGCACGGCAAGGGCGGGATGATCCGCAAGCTCATCGAGGACCACTCGCGGCGGCTGCACGAGAAGTACGGGTTCGAGTTCGTGTTCTCTCCGCATCTCGCCAAAGAGGCGCTGTGGGACATCTCCGGCCACACCGGGTTCTACGCCGAGAACATGTACCCGGCGATGGAGATGGATGGTGGTGAGCCGTACCGGGTGAGGCCGATGAACTGCCCGTTCCATGTTCTGATATACCGCAGCAGAGCGAGGTCATACCGGGAGCTGCCGGTGCGGCTGTCCGAGCTGGGTGGGGTGTACCGGTACGAGCGGTCGGGCGTCATCCACGGCACGCTGCGGGCACGAGGATTCACCCAGGACGACTCCCACACGTTCTGCACTCGCGAGCAGCTGGCCGGCGAGCTGCGGTTGCATCTCGACTTCGTGCTGGAGTGGCTCACCGCGTTCGACTTCACCGACTTCGACTTCGACTTGTCGACTCGTCCCGAGAAGTTCGTCGGTGACGTCGAGATGTGGGCGCTCGCCGAGAAGCGCCTGGCAGAGGCGCTGGACGAGAAGGGCCTCGAGTACGTGGTGGCCGAGGGCGAGGGCGCGTTCTACGGGCCGAAGATCGACGTCCACGTCAAGGACGCCATCGGCCGTCGCTGGCAGATGTCGACCATCCAGGTGGACTTCTCCCATCCGGACCGCTTCGACCTGACGTACGCCGGGCCGGAGAACGCGGCGGAGCGGCCGGTGATGATCCACTGCGCCAAGGCGGGCTCCATCGAGCGGTTCTTCGGAGTGCTCACAGAGCATTACGCCGGTGCCTTCCCGCTGTGGCTGGCTGCGGTGCAAGTGGAGATCGTGCCGGTGGCGGACCGCCACCGCGACTATGCCTGGGATGTGAAAGACGAGCTGGCGGCCGCCGGGCTGCGCGCCCACGTCGACGAGTCGGACGAGACGGTGGGGGAGAAGGTGCGCCGAGCCATCACCCACAAAATCCCCGTCACCCTCGTGGTGGGAGACCGGGACGTCGAGGAGGGCACCGTGGGCGTGCGGCGATATGGAGACGAGGAGGAGAAGCGCGGCGTGGCGGTGGCGGAGCTTATCGCGCAACTGGCGCAGGAGGCCGTGCCTCCCGGTGGTGGCCCGTGAGCGACGGCATCCACATTCCGCGGGAGGTGGCGGAGGCGGAGGGAGTGCCGGAGGACCTCGACGCCGGGGTGGTGGGGCCGTACCGGTTCCCCGATCCCCGCCGGCGCCGGATCGCCGGGTGGATCTACCTGGTG
>CAZCRP010000038.1:0-13614 GCA_964501055.1 uncultured Acidimicrobiaceae bacterium | reverse complement strand
CGTCGGATGCGCCGGCTGCGGGCGGCGTGGGACGGGTCGTCGGCCGCGAAGGCGCCCAACATGGCGAGGTCGATGCCGACGGAGAATGACGGCCCCCTTCCGGCCACCACCAGGCATCGCACCCGTTCGTCGGAGGCGAGCTCGCCGACTGCGTCGGGGATGTCCTCCCACATGTCCTCGGACAGGGCGTTGTGTTTGGCAGGCCGGTTGAGCCACAGCCACCCGACCGCCCCGTCGATCTCGACCTCCAGATGCGCATACCCCATCCCCCGAGCATACGGCCCCGGAGGGGGGTGCCCCGTACCCAGGGTTCAGGAGTACCGTGGCGGTAGCTGGGAGCCCAGGGTTCGCCGGTTCGGCGACGTCAGCGGATCTCCGCCGAACGGTATGCCTGGCGCAGGCCCACCCGGCTGCCGAAGTGCAGCAGGCCCCCCGAGTAGACGCGGCCGGCCAAGCGGACGAGCCCGACGATGGTGAGCGCCGAGAGGCCCACCGACGTCAGATACTCCCACAGGGCGATCTCCTGGAATGCCACCCGGATGGGAACCACGAACGGCGCTGTGAATGGGATCATCGTCATGACCTTGCCCAGGATCCCGCCAGGCTCGGCGAGGACCGCGAACGAGACGAAGAAGCCCGCCACTGCGACGATCGAGATCGGAAAGGCCGCGGTCTGCGCGTCCTCCATCCGCGAGACCAACGCACCAGCCATGCCGAACGCCACACTGAACAAGGCGTAGCCGAGCACGAACCAGACGACCAGTGTCACCGCGGAGTCGAGGGGGATCGCAGGCAGGTCGAACGACCCTGTGACACGGATCAGCACGAGCGCCATCGTCAGGGTGACGACGAATTGGCCGAGGCCTAGCAGCCCGATCCCGAGGATCTTCCCCGCCAGCAGCTGCCACGGCTTGAGCACGGCGAGCAGGATTTCCACGACCCTGGTCGACTTCTCCTCTGCCACACCGGTCAGTGTCCAGGCGCCGAACGACAGGACCGCCATGTACATCAGCACCAAGCCGCCGTAGGCGATGAGACTGCGCGCTTCGTCCAGCTCGCCGTCGGCACCGTCGAGACTGGTGACCTGGAGCGGTTGGGAGGAGAAGATCCTCGCCACGTCCGCGACGGTGGCCGTGGACCCCCCGAGCGCGGACTCGAGTTCGACCGTTGCCGCAGCCCGCTGGAGGATTCGCTCGGTGGCGGATCCTCCGAATCCCCCGGATCCCTTGCGGAGCATCGTCGACCCATCGACGAGGACGATCTCCACGCGTCCCTCCCGGAGAGCCTCTTCCGCCGCGGGGCGATCGTCGAATCGCGTCACGCTGAATGTGACGGCGCGATCGGCACTCTCCTCTGCGACTGCCAGGCTCTCGGCAACGGCGAGGAGCGAACCGTGGTCCGCGCTTGTCACGCCCACCTCGTGTTTCACCTCGCTCCCGCCCAGGATGGAGGGGACCACGAGGACCGCCGCCAGCAGAAGGAGCGTGAACACGCTCGAGCCGAGAAACGCCTTGCTCCGGCTTCGCTCGCGCAGCTCTCGCCCAGTTACGAGACGAACGGCCTCGAACGTCGTCATGCGACTGCCTCCTTGAAGAGGTCGGTGAGCGACGGCGTCGTGAACACGAAGTGCTCGATGCGCGCAGACTGCTGCACGGCCGTCAGCAGTGCTCTCACGTCTGTCCCGGCGTCGACGACGAGAGTGTGGCGACGGCCGTCGAATCGCGCTTCCACCACGCCGGCGAGGTCGGTGACGATGTCTTCCTGTGCCCCGGCCAGGTCGAGTTCGAGCACCCGGTGGGGAGCGCGGGACTTCAGCTTCGCCACGTCGCCCTGCAGCACGATCCTGCCCTGGTGGATGATCGCCACGTCCTCGCAGAGGTCCTCGACGAGATCGAGTTGATGGCTGGAGAACACGACTGCGGCGCCTGAGGCCGCCCGCTGACGGAGCACCGCCGACATCGTCTCGGCGCCCATCGGGTCGAGCCCGCTGAACGGCTCGTCGAGGACGAGCAGCTCAGGGTCGTGCACGAGTGCCGACGCCAGCTGTACCCGCTGCTGATTCCCATGCGACAGACTCTCCAGCGGGTCGCCCATCCTGTCCGCCAGCCCGAGTTCTGTCAGCCATCGTTCGGCCGCCTCTGTCGCCTGGCGGGTCGGCACATCGTGGAGTCGGGCGAAGTAGACGAGTTGCTCGAGCACCCGCATCTTCGGATACAGGCCCCGCTGCTCGGGCATGTAGCCGAAGCGGACCTGCATCGGGCGGCCGACCGCCCGGCCGTCCCATCGGACCTCGCCTGCATCGACGCGAATCAACCCGAACACTGCTCGCATCGCAGTGGTCTTGCCGGCCCCGTTGGGGCCGAGGAAGCCGAGCATTCGTCCTCGCTCGACCGTGAAGCTGCACCCGTCGAGGGCTTTGATCTCACCGTATCTCTTGTGCAGGTCGGCGATCTCCAGCATCCGAACCACCTCCTGGCCAGGGAAGGTAACCGACATCTCGGTGTCGCCACGTCGCCCGTCTGCCGGCGGGGGGTGCCCCGTACCCAGGGTTCAGGAGTACCGTGGCGGTAGCTGGGAGCCCAGGGTTCGCCGGTTCGGGGCGGGGCGTATGCTCGGCGGATGGACCTCCTCGAAGCTCTCTACACGACCCGGGCGATGCGACGCACCACCACCGAACGCGTGCCCGATGAGGTAGTGGCGGCGATGCTCGATGCGGCGGTGCGGGCGCCGTCGGGAGGCAACTCCCAGAACTGGCGTTTCGTCGTCGTCACCGATCAGGGGACGAAAGACAGGCTCGGACCGCTCTACCGGGAGGCGTGGGTCGAGCTCAACGCCACGATCTACGCCGGCAGGTGGGAGGGAGCGGAGGAGGCGGGCGACGAACGGACCCTTCGGATGTTCCAGTCGAGCGATTGGCTCGCCGAGAACTTCGAGCGGGTTCCGCTGTGGCTGATGGCGTTCTCCCGCAACGACCGGAGCGGTGCCTCGATCTATCCCGCGGTGTGGAATGCGATGCTCGCCGCCCGCGGGCATGGGGTGGGCACGTGTATCACCACCATCCTCGGGCTCTTCCGCCAACAACAGGTCTTCGACGTGTTGGGCGTGCCCGCCGACAAGGGGTGGACGATGAACGCGGCCGTCTCTGCCGGCTATCCAACCGGGCGCTGGGGACTCGCCAAGCGCAATCCCGCCCACGAGGTGGCGTACGCAGAGCGGTGGGGGGCACCGCTCCCGTTCACGATCGACCAGCCCCTGTGGGAGGGAGACTGAAGGTCAGCCGATCGACGCGATGACCTCGTCGAGGTCGGCATGGTCGCCGGCATAGTCCTCGTAGTCGGCGTACCGGAGAACGTCGCCCGGTCCGATGACCAGCGTCGCCCCCAGCTGGAACGGCCGTCGCCCTGGGTTTCCCTGGCGGTGGCCCATGAGGGTGGAACGGATTCCCGCCCCGATCTGGCGAGGCGAGAGCATTGAACCGGCTCCGAGTGAGCGTGTGCCTGCGATCTCCGCTGCGGTGCCGTCCTCGTCGAGCAGGACCGGGAACGGGACACGCTCGTCCTCGATGAAGGCCTTGGCGTACCGCTTGCCTCCCGTGCCGATGGCGGTCACCCCCGCTCCCGTCGCCAGGAGGTCGTCGTATCTGTCACGGACCTGACCGGCCCGTTCACGACATGTCAGTCAACCGAAGTGTCGGAGGAACAGGATCACGTGAGCACGGTCCGCCCACAGGTCACCGAGACGCACCGGGTTCTCGTCGGGATCGATCAGCACCTGATCCGCCAGGGCCGAGACGTCGAAGGTCATCCCTGAAGGGTAGGGCTGCCTGGCGTTCGTCGCCCCGCCGGTTCCTCCTCCCCGAAGTGACGGGAGCCTCAGAAGAGCCGGGGGCGGAACAGGCGGTCGTGGATGCTGAGGGCGAAGCGGTCCGTCATGCCCGAGACGTAGTCGATGGCCCGGGTCAGATCGTCGGCCTGGTCGACCTTGTATGAGTCGGGAATCTCCTCCGGATGGGCGGAGTAGTGGTCGACGAGGTCGCGGATCACCGTGATCGCACGCTCTTTCTCCGCCTCGGCTTCGGCGGTGAGATAGACGCGTCGGAACATGAAGTCGCGCAGTTCGTTCATCACACCGAGGGTGGCGTCGTCCATCGTCACCGTGCCCGCCGCCACCGACGTGTCGATCACGGCCTCGATCATCGACCCGATCCACTGGCGGGAGGTGTCCCCGAAGCGGCGCACTGCCCGCTCCGGAAGCTCAGGGAACGAGATCACCCCCGCCCGGAGGGCGTCGGCCACATCGTGGGTGAGATAGGCGATCCGGTCCGCGAACCGGCACAGGTCGCCCTCGGGTGTACTCGGCGGAGGGTCGATCTTCCACGAGTGCGCCCGCACCCCGTCGAGCACTTCCCACGTGAGGTTGAGCGGTTCCAGCACCGACAGCACCCGCACCCCCTGCGCCGAATGCAGCCACTCGCCCTCGACATAGGGGGAGAGGGCATCCTCCCCCGTGTGCCCGAAGGGTGAGTGTCCGACGTCGTGGGCGAGACAGATCGCCTCGGTGAGCGGCTCGTTCAGTGCCAGGGCCACCGCCATGGCACGCCCCACTTGGGTGACGTGGACCGTGTGGGTGAGCCGGGTCACATAGTGATCGCCCTCCGGGTTGAGGAAGACCTGGGTCTTGTGCTTGAGACGGCGGAAGGCCTTGGAGTGGATGATCCGGTCCCGGTCCCGCTCGAACACCGTGCGATAGGCGTCGTCGGCCTCCTCCACCGCCCGCCCCCGGGTGTCGGTCGCCTTGGTGGCGAGCTGCGAGAGGTGGCGATGTTCCGCCTCTTCGCGTTCGACGCGCGTCACCCGGCGGAGCGGTGTGCTCATACCCGCGGGTCAGGCACCAGGTCGAGCTGGTACAGGACGAACGCGATCAGCGCGGCTGCCACCGCCAGCCCGACGACCGCCAGCACCCGTTGGACGGTGTTCATCCGCTGGAACGCCGCGATGGGGCCTGGTTCCGTGCGCCCGCTGATGATGCGGCGCCGCAGCCGGCCGGAAGCCATGTCCACCAGGAGCACGACCGCAACCGTGATGAACAGGACGGTGCCGGCCCGGGGGAAGTCACGGAAGCGCAGCTGGGAGACCAGTTCGGCGCCGATGCCGCCGGCGCCGACGATGCCCAGCACCGCCGAGGCGCGGATGTTGACCTCGAATCGGTACAGCCAGTAGGCGACGATGTTGGGCATCACCTGCGGGACGATGGCAAAGCGCATCCGTTGCATCCACGTGCCCCCGGCTGAAGCCACCGCTTGGACGGGACCTGGGTCGATCCCTTCGATGACCTCCGACGACAGTTTGCCGAGGGTCCCGATGGAGTGGATGCCGATCGCCAGCGTGCCCGTCCACGGTCCGAGGCCTGTCACCGGGATCAGGACCATTGCCACCAACAGTTCCGGCACCGCCCGAATGGCGTTGAGCACCTGGCGGGTGGAGTTCGACAACCAGGGCGGCGTCACGTTCTTGGCGGCGAAGAATGCGAGCGGGAACGAGAAGACCGCGCCGATCATCGTCCCGATCCAGGCGATGTAGATGGACTCGAGCATCTTGGGCACCGCCCGTCTGAGCGCGTCGGAGCTCAGATCCGGCGGTGCCAGTTGGCGGACGATGGTCCAGACATCCGCCGGGGCGTCGAGCAGCTGCTCCCGTGAGATGTTGAGCCCGAGGGCGGACCAGATGACCGGGATGATGACGGCGCCGGCCACGAGCCAGCGGAACACGCGGGGCGCCAGCGGGCGTTCCGGCCTCGCCGTCGCGGGGAGGGCAGGAGGTGAGACAGTCGACGTCACACCAGCCTCCTGCGGAGCGCCACGCTCACCTGCTCGATCGCGAACACGAGGACGAAGATGAGCACGATGATCGCCAGCACCCGATCGAACCGGAAGAACGTTCGCTGCGCCTCCAGCACCCGGCCGATCCCACCGGCACCGGCGAGACCGATGACCACCGACGCCCGGATGTTGATCTCGAAGATATAGAGGGCGTAGGCGACGTAGTTGGGGAGGACCTGGGGAAGCACCGCGGCCCGCACCGCCGGGAAGTGCGAACTTCCCGACGCCCTGGCTGCCTCCAACGGGTTGGGATCGACGGCGTCCACCGTCTCCGACAACAGCTTGCCCATGATCCCGAGCGAGAAGAACACGAGTGCCAGCGCGCCGGCGAACGGCCCGATGCCGACGGCGGCCACGAACAGCAATGCCCAGAACAGGTCAGGGACGGTGCGGATCAGGCTCATGATCCCCTTGTCGATCAGATAGACGAGGTTCGACGGGGCAGTCAGCGTCGAGGCCATGAAGGCCACCGGCAGCGCCACCCCGCACCCGATGAACGAGGCGATGATCGCGATCCGGAACGTCTCCAGGAGCGGATTGGCACGAGTTGGTGCGCCGAACTCCCAGGAGGGTGGCCACCACCAGTTGCCGCCACCGATCGCCCAGCCGAAGTCGGGCGGCCAGAAGTTGGGCACGTTCACCACGTTGCGGAAGTCCCGGATGAGGGCCCCGAGGCTGAACCCCACTTCGGCTGCGGCGAAGAACGTGACATACACGACGAGGGACACGGCGGTGAGCAGCGTCAAGCGGGACACGGCGCCGAGGGTGGGGGCGAGTCCGACCAAACCCACCGTGAGGCCGATGAAGGCGAACACCGACGAATCCAGGGACGGCTCGGCGCTGCGTCGGAGTTCGGACAGGGGGGTGAGCAGGTCGAAGGTGTTGGCGGCGGCCAGGGCGATCGCCCCCGCGCCGATCCACCCCAGCGCGGCGTTGACAGAGGTGGAAGGACGCAGCCCCCGCGACCACAGCACCCAGGCGGCGGCCGCCCCGGTGATCGCCCAGATTCCGGCCATCGTCAATGTGAGCCCGATGCTCACCCGCTCCGGGACCTCGGTGACCCGCGCGGCGGTGAGGACGATCGAGACGAACACCGCTCCGCCCAGGACCGCCGAGTGCAGCGAACTCAATGGCTGGCGGGTGAACCGGAAGGCCATCATCACGCCCGCCGCGCCGAGGACCGCCCACACCACCCCGAACGCGGACTGGGCGCTGAAGCCCCCCACGGTGAGGAGGGCCGCGCCCAACAGCAGACCTGGCACGAGTCTCACGGCCCGGGCCGGTGGCACCGGTCTGGTCACCACCGGGGCCGCTGCCGTCACAGTTGAGCGCCTTCCAGCAGATCGTCAGGGGTGACGGCGCGTCCGTAGATCTCCCGGAAGGTGGTCTCGCCGACGTCGGCGATCTGACCGTCGTAGACGAGCTCGCCGTCCCGCAAGCCGACCAGGCGCTGGCCGTAGCTGCGGGCGAGGTCGAGGAAGTGGAGGTTGATGATGGTGGTGATCCCGAGCTCGCGGTTGATGCGGCGCAGGTCGCGCATGACCGTGTGCGAGGTCACGGGGTCGAGCGACGCCACCGGCTCATCTGCCAGCACCACGATGGGCTCCTGCGCCAACGCCCGGGCGATACCCACCCGCTGTTGCTGTCCCCCGGACAGATCCGATGCGCGGACGTACGCCTTCTCGACGATCTCGACCCGTTCCAGTGACTGCAATGCGATCTCGCGCTCGCTGGCCGGCCACAGCCCGAGCAGCGAGCGCCAGCGAGGAACCTTCGACAGCCGGCCCATGAGGACGTTGTTGATGACAGTCGTCCTGTTCACCAGGTTGAAGGTCTGGAAGATCATCCCGATCTTGGATCTCAGCTCGCGCAGCGCCTTGGGATCGGCGCCCCGCACTTCCACGCCGTCGACCTTGACCGAGCCGGCCGTGATCGGCACGAACCCGTTGATCGCCCGCAGCAGGGTGGACTTGCCCGCTCCCGACAGTCCCACGATCACGACCAATTCGCCGCTTCCGATCGTCAGCGACACGTTCTTGAGTGCCTTCAACCCGCCGGGGTAGGTCACGTCGACGTTCTCGAATTCGATCATCCAGTTCTCCCTCGGGCTGATCTCTCTCTGCGCGGAACAGAGGCCGCCGATCCGATCGGCGGCCTCTGAACTTAGTGCGTCGTCCGGGGAGGTGTCAGTTGCCGAAGCCGAGCTCGGCGATCGCCTCCTCGATGGCGAGCAGCGACTGCTCGGTGACCGCGTCCGCCCTGGTCAGATCGGTCCATTCGTACAGCTCCTGCATCACGACCTGTCCCTCCTCGGTGGCGATGAAGTCGGCCATCGCCTGGAAGAGGGCGTCCTTGAGGCTGTCAGGGAGATCGGCGCGAACCGCGATCACGTCGTTGGCGATACGCGAGGTGATGTTGAACACGATGACTCGCGTGCCCACGTCCGCGTGTTCGCCGGCGATGGTGGACCGGGCGTCGTCGAAGGACACGCCGATGTCGGCACCGCCGTCGTAGACCGCCTGCACGGAGGCGTCGTGGCCGCCGGAGAAGATCGACGTGTACTGGTCTTCGGTGATGCCTTTCCGGATGAGCTCGAGGGTCGGGAAGATGTATCCCGATGTCGAGGTCTCGGTGCCCCAGGCGATCGTCTTGCCGATGACGACTTCCAGGTCGACCGGCTCGGGGCAGATCAGACCCTGGTCGCGGTCGTCACGCCGTGTCCCGTCGCCGTTCCAGCCGACCTGCAGCGCCGGCGTGTCGGTGGGTCCGACCGCGATGACCGTCCCGTCGTCGTCGTACCAGTAGGCGCCCTCCACCGGGTCACCGTCGCAGATGCTCGGATCGTTCGTGAACCACTGACCGTGATAGGTCGGGTCACCGAACCGCACCGACTGCGCCAGCAGCTCGAGGTTGTCGTAGGTCTGGTTGGCGAGGACATAGCCGGCCGGCCCGAAGGCGCCGAGATCGGCCTGGCCCGTTCCAAGCGCCACGCCGAGGCCCGTGTAGTCGGTGGTCACGATGCCTTCGACCTCGATGCCGAGGGCCTCCTCCAGCACCGACGCGAACACGTTGACCTCGTCCTGCAACTCGGCCACTTCCTGGCTCGGGACGAAGCCGAAGACGAGACGGTCCGGCCATTCCCCGCGCTCGCCGCCGTCATCGTCGGCGGTGTCGCCGCCGCAGGCGGCCACCACCATCGCGAGTACCGCCAGCAATGCGAGCAGTCTCTTGGTCATGGATGCACTTCCTTCTTCGTGAGAACGCGAAGAAACCCCGCTCGTGATCCGAGTGTGTGTCCTCCGCGTCCCCTGAAGGGTACGTCATCGACGTGACAAGGCTCAAAACGGATGGGGACCGTTTTTCGCGTGCTCGGCGTCCTCCACGACCCGGAAGAAGTCGTCCCAGTCCTCCACGTCGATCGCTCCCACCACCGGTCGGTTCCACGGACGCACATAGCGACAGACGACGGAGTGGGGCCGCCGCCGCACCAGACCGGTGAGCACGTGGGGACCGTCGTCGAGATAGATGTCGCAGTCCACCTCCCACTTGTGCTCGGTGATGTGCACTTCGGTGGTGGGGAGCCGCTTCTCGGCGATCCACTCGTATGTGTCGTGCACGGCGAAGTCGGGCTTGGTGGTGACGATCACGATGTCGTGGCCGTACGACAGCTTCTCGAGCGCTTCGACCGCCCCGGGGAAGGCGTCGAGGTGGCGGAACAGACTGGCGCCGTCGAGGTCGGCCGCCCACCGCCAGAACTCACCCATGTGCCGGAAGTGGGTGAGATCGGGGATGTGGTTCCAGCTCGTCACCGACGCGGCCGAGAGGTCCGTCCCGTACTGACGGTTGTAGAAGCGCGTCCAGCCGCCGTTGAAGTCGGCGATGACGCCGTCGAGATCGATCCCGAGTCGCATCGGGTCGAGGGTACGGCTCAGACGGTTTGGACCCAACTGACGACTTCGGGCGTTCGCCGCCGCAGGATGGACCCCGCCACCAGCAGCGAGACGCCGTAGAAGATGAGGCCCCACACCACGGCGAAGACGTTGGCGAACCACGTCGGGATCTGGGCAGCGAAGGCGGTCGTGGTCAGGACGGCCACCGACGAGGGGATCACGAGCAGCAGCCCGATCACGAAGAAGGAGACCGCCTGGGCGCCGATCGCCAGACAGCCCTGCTCGGACGCCTGGGCGAAGACGTCGGTTCCCTCCCGGGGCAGGCGGAGCGGAGAGACGACGGAGACGACGTTGCCAACGGCCAGTTGACAGCCGATCGCCGCCACCATCAGCCCCGGCACCAGGACGAGACTCGACCATCCGCCGCTCACCCACGCCAGGAGCACGGCGAGCGCCACCGTTTCCAGCACGAGCGCCGTCGCCGCGGCCAGGTTCTTGCCCCACAGCAGCGTCCGTGGCCCCACCGGAAGGACGAACAGGAAGCTGGCGGCGTTGCGCTCCCATCCGAAGACGTTGAGGGCGATGGGGAGCCCGACGAAGAGGACCAGCGCCGGGGCAAGCAGTGGGAGCCACGGGCGGGTCGACAGCACGCCGAATCCTCCCGTCCCGACGAGTACCGAGGTCACCGCCAGGCCGATGAAGATCACCGCTCCCGTCCAGACCAGCCGCTGGCGGGGGTCACGGACGTAGAAGCGCAGTTCCTTGCGGACCATCACCCGCGCCGGCGACCACCCCCCGGCGCCGGCCAGGCCCTTCCTGCCGCGGGACTTGGTGCGGGCCGGACTGGCGTTCGGGGTGGTCAGCATCCATCCCAGCAGCCGCTGCCACACCCAGCCCAGCGCCGCGATCCAGGCGAGCGAGACGATGGTCCATCCCACGACGCCGCCGGCGCTGCCTGCCTCGGCGGCCACCACGACCCGCTGGGCGGCCACCGGAGGGAGGAAGGCGGCCAGACCGTCGAGACGGTTCGCGAGCAGCGCCCCTTCCAGCCCGAGTCTGCCGACGACGTCTCTGATCATCGACTGTCCGGTGAAACCGGCGAGTCCGATGCCGAGCACGATGAGCAGTGCGACGTCGCGCCCGTGGCGGGTCTTGAACACCGCCGAGATGACGGTGGTGAACACCTGTCCAGACAGGATGACGATGGCGAGGAGGAGCAACGCGGCGAGCACCGCCGCCGGCAGGACCGACGCGAACTCGACGACGGAAGCGCCGAGGACGATGAGGGGGATCACGACGCTGGGGGCGATGAGGGCAGACACGGCGAGGCCGGCGACCAGTTGGGTGGGTCTGATGGGAGCGAAGGAGAACTGGGCAGGGTCGAGGTTCTCGTCCAGCGGAAAGATCACGACCGGCAGCGCCACCCAGACGAGCCAGAACACCAGTGCCCCCCACAGGGTGAGCTCGAGGCGCGCCTCCGTCCCGAGCGTGTCCATGGTCGAGCGGAACAGCGAGACGAGGTACCACGCGACCCAGCCCAGCAGCGCCAGCAGCGAGGGGAACCCGATCCGGCGCTGCCAGTCCTTCCTCAGACCGTTCCAGAGCAGCCGGAGCTTCAGCCAGGCGAGTCGTGCAACCACGAGATCGCTCCCCGCCCTTCGTCGCCGCCGACGGCGGCGATGAAGGCGTCCTCGATGGACTCGACGCCGAACTCCGCGCAGAGTTCGGCCTGCGTGCCTTCCCGCTCCAGCCGGCCGTCGATCATGATTCCCACTCGGGTGCACAGCCGCTCGACCAGGTGCATCTCGTGGGCGGAGAACACGACGGTGGCGCCGCCTTCGGTGTAGCGGACGAGCAGTCGCTGGATGAGTCGGGCGCTGAGGGCGTCGACACCCTCGAAGGGCTCGTCCAAGAACAGCACTTCCGGCCGATGGATGATCGCGGCCGCGAGGGCCACCTTCTTGCGCATCCCGCGGGAGTAGTCGCCCACCAGCTTGCCCGCCTCGCCCTCGAGATCGAGCAGGGCGAGCAACTCGGTGCGACGGGAGACCGCCTGGTCACGATCGAGGCCGTGCATGGCCGCCGCGAAGTCGAGCAACTCCGCCCCGGTGAGCCGCTCGTAGAGGTTGAACTCCTCGGGCAGCACGCCGATCCGGCGCTTCACCTCCACCGGGTCCTGCCAGGTGTCGAAGCGCCCGATGCCTGCCCTCCCGGCGGTCGGGCGGAGCAGGCCGACGATCATCTTGATCGTGGTCGTCTTCCCGGCTCCGTTCTGGCCCAGCAGGCCGTAGAACTCCCCGGGACGGATGGTCAGATCGAGGCCGTCGACTGCCAGCGACTTGCCGAAGCGGCGGACGAGTCCCTTCGCCCACACCGCCGGGGCTCCCCCGTCCTCGCCCACTTGATCGTCTTCTGTCGCGGCCATCGTCACCCGCCATCCATCGGCACCGGGGCATCCTCCCTGAACCGGCAAGGTAGGGCGTTGGCGGGACAACCGCCGCGGTGCCGGTTCGGATCAGCATGTCGGTCGCGCCCGGTACCCTCGCCCGCAGTGGAATATCAGGCCCTGTACCGGCGGTACCGACCGCAGACCTTCGAGGATGTCATCGGACAGTCCCACGTCACGACGACGCTCGCCCGCGAGGTGGCAGAGGGCCATGTGGCACACGCATACCTGTTCGCCGGTCCCCGCGGGACCGGCAAGACGACCACTGCCCGCATCCTCGCCAAGGCACTGAACTGTGAGAACCGGAACCCGGACGGAAGTCCGGACAACCAGTGCGGGGCGTGTGTGGCGATCACCGAAGGCTCCTCTCTCGACGTGATGGAGCTCGACGCCGCCAGTCACAACAGCGTCGAGGACATCAGGGAGATGAGGGTGAGCGTGGCGACCGTCGCCTCGGCGTCGTCGGGTCGGCGGGTCTTCATCCTCGACGAGGCGCACATGCTCTCCAAGGCCGCAGGCAACGCGCTGTTGAAGACGCTCGAGGAGCCGCCGGAGCACGTCCACTTCGTGCTGGCCACCACCGAGCCGTACAAACTGCTGGACACGATCCGCAGCCGGGCCCAACGCTTCGACTTCCACTCGGTGCCTATCGAGAGCCTGGCAGCTCATCTCTCCAAGATCGCCGACCTCGAGGGTCTCAAGACCGACCCGGGAGCGTTGGTGGCGGTCGCCAGACATGCCGGCGGCTCGGTACGCGACTCGCTGTCGCTGCTGGAGCAGGTGGCGGCACTGGGAGACGGGGTGGTGGACCTCGTCGGAGTCGGCCGGGCGCTCGGGCTGGCCGATGCCGAGGCGTTCGACGTGCTGACCTCGGCCATCGGTGACCAGGACGCGAGAGCGGCGTTGGAGTTGGTGGCGCGGCTGGCTGCCCAGGGCGTCGACCTGCGCCGATTCGCAGCCGAGTCAGTGGGGTTCTTCCGGGGCGTGTTTCTCGCCCATTACGCCCCCAATCTCGCCGAGGTCGCCGACGAACCGACCGAGGTGCTCGAGTCGTGGCGCCGGGCCTCGGCCCGTCTGCCGGCGGGGGAAGTGGTGCGGGCCGTCGACCTGCTCGGGGACACCCTCGTGAAGCTGCGGGAAGGTCGCGAGGAGCGACTGATGCTGGAGTTGGCGATGATCAAGCTCACGCGGCCGGAGACCTCGGTCGATCCCGAGGCGATGCTGGCGCGCCTCGATCGTCTGGAGCGGGTCACCAAGCAACAGTCGGTGGGGGCCGCTCCTTCCACCCCGACACCCGCGGCCCGCCCTCCGGAACCGGAGCCGTCGGCGCCCGCCACGCTCGATCCGCCCTCGACAGCCGAAGAGCAGCCGCCCGCGCGCCCGCTCGTCGAAGATCCTCC
>CAZCRP010000037.1:0-13772 GCA_964501055.1 uncultured Acidimicrobiaceae bacterium | reverse complement strand
CCACCGCCTCGAGACCGAGCAGCGCCTCGACTGCCCGTGCCCCGGCATGCGCCCCGTCACGGGTGCCGCCGTCGGCGATCTCGTCGAGGTCGAAGCCCACCGAGAACGACGGGCCCTCCCCCGCCAAGACCACGACGTCGACGGGGGCCGCCGCAATCGCACGGCACCCCTCCACCACGGAACGCAGCATGGCCGAGGTCAGCGCATTGCCTCGCTCCTGCCGGCGCAACGTCAACCGGGCGACGCGCTCTTCGAGGCTCAGCGCGATGGGATCCACGGACCGGAACGGTACTGCGGCCGAGGCGGGTGGCGAGGATCGCTGGAAGACCGCCGGCCGACCGACCAAGATGGCCGGCATGGCCGCGACTCACATCTGGCCCGTGCTCACCTACCGCGACGCGCCGGCAGCCATCGACTTCCTGGTCGACGCCTTCGGTTTCGAGCGACAGGCCGTCTTCACTCGTGACGACGATCCCTCGATCGTGGAGCACGCCGAGCTGCGCTGGCCGCTCGGAGGCGGCGTGATGCTCGCAACGGCCGGCAAGGACGAGTCGGCGTTCGGGATTCGCCAGCCCGGCAACGATGCGGTGTACGTCGTCTGCGACGATCCGGACGGACTCTTCGGGCGGGCAACGGCTGCCGGCGCGGAAGTGGTCATCGGATTGGTGGACGAGGAGTTCGGGTCGCGCAGCTTCACGGTGCGGGACCCGCAGGGAACGTTGTGGAGCTTCGGTACCTATGGCGGAGAGCCGCCAGCCAGCTGACCGTGCCGCCGAAGCCGGACACGTCCGAGTCAGTCCCCGTTCGTCTCGATGGCGAGCAACCGATCGCCTGACTGCAGCGTGCCCGAGGCGTCGAGTATCCGCCCGTGTCGCACGATGGCGACGGTGCCTGTCGGGGCAGGTCCGCCCACCTCGGTCTCGTTCACGGCCCGTTCGACCAGGTCGGCCCCCTCTCCGATGAGGAGCAGGTCTTCGATCATCTCGGCCTGATGGGGGCTGTCGATTGCGAGTCCCAACAGTCTCCCGGTCGCTTCGTCGGATGTCACGACCACGGAAGCACCACCTTCCCGGAGGATCCGCGAGTTCTCCCCCTCCTTGGCAGCCGCGGCCAGGGGCACGTCCGGGTTCAGGAGGCGCACGGTCAAGGTCGAGAGGACCGCGGTGTCGTCACGGTCCACCGCCACGATGACACCGCGGGCCGACTCCACCCCTGCCCGCCGCAGGACCACCTCCCGCGTGCAATCGCCCACCACGACGACGTGACCGTCGCGATTCGCCTCGTCGGCGACGTGGGGACTGAGTTCGACGATCACGACCTTCTCGCGTGGGATCCCTTTCGAGACGAGGGAGGCGCCGGCGCTGCGACCCTTGGTGCCGTACCCGCAGATGACGTAGTGATCCTTCAAGGCTGTCCTCCATCGTTGTACTCGCAAGAGATACCGACTGCTCGCCGTCAGCACTTCGACCGTCGTCGAAACCAGCAGCACGAGGAACGCCACCCGCAGCGGCGTCACCACGAACGTCGTGACCAGCCGCGCCCGCTGGGTCACGGGGACGATGTCCCCGTACCCGGTGGTCGTCACCGACACTGTGGAGTAGTAGAGGGCATCGAAGAAGCCGACCTCACCTCCCGCCGAGTCCGAGTAGCCGTGGCGGCCGAGGTAGACGATCGACGCAATGAGGAGCACCACCCCCGCCGCCGCCACCAGGCGCACCGCCGCGACGACCAAGGGGTTCACCCGCTTGTCGGCGAATCGTACGGAACCCGGGAGGCGGTGCGGCGAGGGAGTCGTCATTGCCGCCGCGCATCGTAGGGACTCGGATTCCCCACCCCCGACGTCCTGGGTCGCTCAACCCTCGTAGCGAAGCACGATCAGCGAATCGGTCGCCGACTGGGCGCCCCACACTTCGCCGGCCACGCCGAGCAGTTGGCGGACCGCCCCGCCGGCATGCGGCAACGGGAACCGATCGAACCGCTGCAAGACCGGCTCGAACCGGACGAGGGCGTGGTCGCCTCCGAAGTCGCTGAGCCACACCGTGTCGGTTTCGTCGACGTACACCGCATAGGCCCTCGGATCCTCCCCCGGGAGCCGCCACTCCCGCCATTCGTCGGCCGACGGGTCGTAGCGACTCACTTGGCCGGTGTTCCACTCCGCGACCCAGATCACGCCTTGGGAATCCGACCAGACCCGGCGGGCGCCCTGGTCGGCGGTGGGAGGGTCGATCCGCTGCGCCGCGCCACTGCCGCTGTCGATGCGGGCGATGTGGCTCCCCGCCAGCGAGGCGTAGAACACTTCGCCGCGGGGGGTGGCCGCGATGCCGTACGGACCGGCGCCTCCCGGTGCCTCGAAGACCTCCATCGCCTGACTCGCCGGGTCGAAGCTCCCGTAGACGCCGGACTGGCCCGTGAACCACAGCACGCCGTGTCCATCGAACGCGGCGGTATTGAGGCGCGCGCCGCGCCTGCCGATCGGGAACACCTCGACCTCCCCGGTCACCGGCTCGACGCGCACGATGGCGTCGAGCCCTCCGTCGGTCACCCAGGCGGCCCCATCCGGCCCGACGATTACGCCATGCGGCGCCGAGCCGGGTCCGAGCGCGATCTCCGTGACCTCACCAGTCGCCGGGTCGAGCCGTCCCAGGTGGCCGGTACCTTGCGCGGTGTACCAGACGGTCCCGTCCCCGGCCGGGGCCACATCGTGCGGGCGGCTGCCGGCCGGCACCTCGAAGACCTGGTAGCCGATGACCCGCCGCGGAACGCGAACGGTCGTGGTCGTGGACGTCGCGGACGCCAACTCCGCCGTGGTCGTCGTCTGCGGGATCGTCGACGTCTCCGGCGGAGCGGTCAGGGTGGTGACCGTGGCGTCGGAGGAGGACCCGCTGGTGCATGCGACGACGAGCGCGCTGCAGATGATCAGAACTCGTGGGCCCGCCACCCATCCGACCCTACACAGCCCGCGCACGAGCACTCACCTTCGCCGGAGTACCGCCATCCGGCTCCCCCGAGGCGGTGCGGCGCGACTCTTTCAGACGAAGATGATCTGCGCGTCGGCCGAGATCTCGATGAAGTCGGCCGCGGAGATGATTCCCTCCACCCGGTCGTAGAGATCCTCCTCGCCGATGTGCATCATGTCTGCCGACATCCGGCACGCCCACAGGTGGCCGCCGGCATCGGTGATCATCTCCAGGAACTCAGGGACGTCAGGCACGTCGATCCCCTCGATCTGCTTCTTCATCATGTGGGTGGCGAACGCGGTCATGCCCGGCAGCCCCATCAGGGCTGGCGGCATGTGGGTGGCGGGGTTTCCCACCGGTGTGAACTTGAGGTGCGCCATCGTCTCCTTGTTGATGATGTCGAAGCCCCAGAACGTGAAGAACAGATGCGTCTCGATCCCCTCTCCCAGCGCGGCGTTGGCGAGCACGAGACCCGGGTACGCCATGTCGAGGGAACCCTTGGAGCAGATGATGCAGAGCTTGCGAGCCGTGGTGACCTCGTCGTCGAACGTCGGGATCGGGGCAGATTCGACCATCACAGTCATGTCAACTCCTTCACACACAGCCGACGGGCTTGGGCAGCCCGGCGACATAGGCCATCTTCTTGGCGGGCTTCTTCGGAAACAGGGCGAACATGTCCTTGGTGGAGAACCCACCGACCGTCGCCATGCGGCGCAGCGTGGGTGTCTCCCCGTTGGCCGCGTGATCCTCCCTGGCGAAGCGAATGGCCGCCAAGTGCGCCTCGGTCAGTTCGAGGTCGATGTTCGCCGCCAGCGTGCGGGCGAGGTCTTCGTCCCACTCGGACGGTTGCGTGAGAAAGCCCTCCCCGTCGACGTGGATCTCACGACCGGCGATCGTGGCGAGTGTCATACCTTCGACTCCTCTCGGACAGGCCGTTCTTTCCCGGCCATGGACATTGCGCGCGGGACCGGGAGCCGACGGCCGGGAAGCAGCAGACGCCAGTAGACCCACTGGAATGCCAGCTTCGCCCAGTGATTCAGGCGGGTCTCGCGCAGCAGCCGCAACGGACCGACTCCCGGGAACGGATACACCCCAGGGAGCGGCTCGGTCTCGTAGTTGAAATCGATGAGCAGCGCACGGCCGTCGCCCGACTCGACGAAGCAGTTGGCGTGACCGTCGAAGTGGTGATCCATCGACTCGCCGGCGATGTGGGCGAGGAAGTTGGCGACGAAGACCTCCACTGCGAAGTGAGCCGTCGAGCCTGCCTTCGAGGTCGGGAGGGCGGCGGCGTCGCCGATGGCGAATACGTCGTCGTGGCCGATGGCGAGGAAGGTGTGGGGGTCGACCCGCACGTGGTCGAGTTCGTCGCCGAGTCCCGAGCGCCCGATGAAACTCGCCCCCATGTTGACGGGCACCGTGACGAGGAGGTCGAAGGACACGCGTCGTTCGTCGTACGAGACCACGGCCCCGTCCTCGACACGCTCGACCATGAAGTCGGGCTCGAGGGCGATAGAGCGGGCGTCGAGCATCCCTCCGAGCGTCTCGGCTGCGATCGGCTTGGTGAAGGCTGACGAGAGGGGCGTCACGAACACGATGTCGACCAACTCCCGGATGCGACGCCCCTTGAAGTAGTCGTCAGCCAGGAACGCGAACTCGAGGGGCGCGACAGGGCACTTGATCGGCAGCTCGGCGATGTGGACGACCAACCGACCGCCCTCGAACGACGCCAACGCGTCCCGCAGGGCGGTGGCACCGGCGAGGGTGTAGAACTCGTGCACGGTGTCCCGCCAGCCGTGCTCGGTCATCCCCGGAGTCATGTCGGGGCGGGGGCTGGTGCCGGTCGCAATGACCAACTGGTCGTACGCCACCTCCGACCCATCGTCGAGATGGACCGTGCGGGCGGCGGGATCGACGAACTCGACCTCCGCCCTGATGAGTTCCACCGTCTCCGGCAACAGGCCCTCGATCGGCTTCACGAGCCGGACAGGGTCCTGCCGACCGAACGGTACGAACAGGAGCCCCGGCTGGTAGAGATGGGTCCAGGCAGGGTCGATCATGGCAATCGACCAGTCGGCCGGCAATCGACGTGCCAGCGAGTTGGCGATCATCGTGCCGGCGGTGCCGGCGCCGAGGATGATGAGGCGTTTCACGTGACTCCTCTCGGGCCTGTTCAACGTAGGCCCGCCCGCCACCCGACAGGCAGGGCTGAACGACTCTCCGCGGTGGGACCGGCGACCATTTCCGGATCGGCGATCAGGTCCGTAATGGGTACTTCGGCCCGACCGGAGAGGACCGATACGCCGACCCACAGACGCCCGCTTCAGCCATCATCAGGAGTAACCGACACGAGGAGGATGCGATGCGAGTCAGCGAACTGATCGGGGGACCCGTCTATTCGTGTACGGAGCAGACGACGGCCATCGATGCCGCCCGGCAGATGCTGGCAGACGACGTCGGGTCGTTGGCGGTGGTCAAGGACGGACGATTGGTCGGCATCGTCACCGAGCGCGATCTCGTCCGGGAGTACGCCGAGCACTCGTCCCACACGCGGGCCGTCGGCGAGGTGATGACGCCCAATCCAGACTCCCTGGCACCCGACGTCGAGGTGGACGAGGCCGCCAGCTGGATGATGGCTGCCGGCTACCGCCACCTGCCGGTGGTGGAGGACGGGAACCTGGTCGGCATGGTCAGCATCAAAGACGTCCTCTGGGCCCTGACCGACGGCGGGTGACGTGAACATGCGGATCCTCGTCAGCGCCGCCTCGAAACACGGCGCCACCGCCGAGATCGCCGCCGCGATCGGTGACGTGCTCGGCGGAGCCGGCCACGAAGTGGTCGTGTCGGACCCCGACGACGTCGTCGACGTCGCATCATTCGACGCGCTCGTCCTCGGCAGCGCCGTGTACGCCGGTCGTTGGCAGAAGTCGGCCCGCCGCCTGGTCGAGCGGGTGCAGGCCGACATCGGAACCAGGCCGGTGTGGCTCTTCTCCAGCGGTCCGATCGGGAATCCACCCCTGCCCACCACCGAGGCCGTGGACGTCGAGTCGATCAGCACCGCGACGCGCGCGCGGGATCACCGGATCTTTGCCGGGCGTCTGGAACTGTCGAAGCTCACCTTCTCCGAGCGCGCCATCATCGCCGCACTGCGTGCCGAGTTCGGGGACTTCCGGGATTGGGGAGAGATCGAGCGGTGGGCGACCGGGATCGGGGCGTCACTGCACTCCGGAGCACCGGCGGCGGGTGGCGATCCGTCGGCGTGAGCACCACTCCCTGCCCTCGTCCCTCCCGCCTGCCACGGCCGGACAGCCCCGGGCATCGCCACCGACCACGTCGATAGGATCGAAAGCCATGGCCGTCGACCCGCTCATCCCCCGCACCGCGCCGGCAACCGAGATGCTGGACGGCAACGAAGCTGCCGCCCGGGTGGCGTACGCCGCATCGGAGGTCATCGCGATCTATCCGATCACGCCCGCGTCGCCGATGGGCGAGCACTCCGACGCCTGGGCGAATGCGGGACTTCCCAACCTGTGGGGGGTGGTGCCCGAGGTCATCGAGATGCAGAGCGAGGCGGGCGCGGCGGGGACAGCACATGGAGCGCTGCAGGCAGGCGCCCTGACCACCACTTTCACGGCCTCCCAGGGCTTGCTCCTCATGATCCCCAACATGTACAAGATCGCCGGAGAGCTGACGCCGATGGTGATCCACGTGGCTGCCCGCTCGCTGGCCACCCATGCGCTCTCGATCTTCGGTGACCACTCGGACGTGATGGCCGCCCGCCAGACGGGCTTCGCCATGCTCGCCTCCAACTCCCCGCAGGAAGCGCAGGACCTGGCCGTCATCGCCCACGCTGCCACCTTGCGCGCCCGTGTGCCCTTCCTGCACTTCTTCGACGGGTTCCGCACATCGCACGAGATCGGCGAGGTCACCTCCGTCACGGAGGAGATGTTGCGCGCCCTCATCGACGACGACCTGATCGCCGAGCACCGCCTGCGATCCCTCAACCCCCGCCGTCCGGTCGTCAGGGGCACTGCCCAGAATCCCGATGTCTTCTTCCAGGCGCGCGAGGCGTCGAACCCCTTCCATGACTCCGTCCCGTCGATAGTCGCCGAGGAGATGAACCGGTTCGCCGAAGTCACCGGCCGCCGCTACCGGCCATTCGAATACGTGGGGGCGGACGACGCCGAACGAATCCTCGTCATCATGGGCTCGGGGGCCGGTGCCGTGAAGGAGGCGATCGATGCGGCCACTGCGGCCGGTGAGCGAGTGGGCGCGGTCGTCGTGCGCCTCTACCGGCCTTTCGACCCGGCCGCGTTCTGCGCCACGCTCCCCCCTACGGTCCGGTCCATCGCGGTCCTCGACCGCACCAAGGAGCCGGGGAGCATCGGGGAGCCGTTGTACCTCGACGTCGTGGCCGCGCTGGCGGAGCGCTGGGAGGGCACGCGACCGGAGGTGAGCGGGGGCAGATACGGGCTGTCGTCGAAGGAGTTCACACCGGCGATGGTGCGCGGCGTGCTCGACGACCGGCGCCCGCCCACTCGTCACTTCACCGTGGGAATCGTCGACGATGTCACGCACACCAGCGTGTCCTACGACCGGGATTCCTGGCACGAGCCGGGCGACGTCATGCGGGCGGTGTTCTATGGATTGGGCTCCGACGGAACCGTGGGTGCCAACAAGAACTCAGTTCGGATCGTGGGCAACAACACCCCGCTTCACGCCCAGGGCTACTTCGTGTACGACTCGAAGAAGTCCGGGTCACAGACGGTCTCCCATCTCCGCTTCTCGCCCCGTCCGATCGAGTCCACCTATCTGATCGACGAGCCGACTTTCGTCGCGTGCCATCAGTTCGGAATGATCGGTCAGATCTGGCTCCTCGAGCGGGCAGTCCCCGGTTCGACTCTGCTGCTCAACAGCCCGTACCGGGCCTCCGAAGTCTGGGATCACCTCCCGACGGCGACGAAACGGATCATCGTCCAGCGGGAGCTGCGCCTGTGGGTGGTGGATGCCGAGACGATCAGCCGGGAAGAGGGGCTGGGCAACAGGATCAACACCGTTCTGCAGGCGTGTTTCTTCAAGTTGACCGATCTGCTTCCCATCGAGGAGGCGGTCGAGGCGATGAAGGCGGAGATCGCCCACAGCTACGGCAAGCGGGGGGAAACGGTCGTGCGGCGCAACCACGCCGTCATCGACCGGGCCCTGGCGGCACTCGAAGAGGTGGAAGTGCCGGTCACGGCACCGCCGGCCGACCCTCCGTTCAAGGCGTTCGAGGACGCGCCCGACTTCATCCGCCGTGTGACCGCCCGCCTCATGGCCGGCCACGGGGACCTGCTTCCCGTGTCGGCGCTCCCCGTCGACGGAACCTTCCCCACCGGCACCACCAAGTACGAGAAGCGCACGCTGGCGCTCGAGATCCCCATCTGGGATCCCGACATCTGTATCGATTGCGGTCGCTGCGCGCTGGCGTGCCCGCACGCCGCCATCCGGCTCAAGACGTTCCTTCCCGACGATCTGGCGGGCGGGCTCGATGGGTTCGTCTGGAAGGAAGCCCTGGGTCGCGAGCTGGCCGGCAGGTATCTGACGGTGCAGGTGGCGCCAGACGACTGCACGGGCTGCGGCGTCTGCGTCGACGTGTGTCCGGCCGTGTCGAAGGAGGAGGCAGCGCACAAGGCGATCAACATGGAGCCGATCGCCGACCACCTGGAGATCGAACGCAGGCGATTCGACTACTTCCTGAGTCTCCCGTCTGCCCGCCGATCGCAGCTCAATGTCACATCGGTGAAGGGCTCCCAGCTCGTCGATCCGTTGTTCGAGTTCTCCGGCGCGTGCGCCGGATGCGGGGAGACCCCGTACGTGAAGCTCGTCAGCCAGATGTTCGGTGACCGGGTGCTCATCGCCAATGCCACCGGCTGCTCGTCGATCTACGGCGGGAACCTGCCCACCACGCCGTGGGCGGCCGACGCGGATGGTCGCGGACCCGCCTGGGCGAACTCCCTGTTCGAGGACAATGCCGAATTCGGCCTCGGCATGCGCCTGGGGATCGATCAGTTGGAAAAAGACGCCCGGCTGCTCGCCACAGCGCTCGTGCCCGAACTCGGCTCGCTGGCCGTGGACCTGCTCGAAGCGGATCAGGACACGGACGCATCAATCGAGGCCCAACGCGAGCGAGTCGCTCAACTCCGACAGCGGCTTGCGACGATGGACGGCCCCCTCGCTCGCCGCCTCGACGCAGTGGCAGACGGGCTGGCACGAACCAGTGTCTGGATCGTGGGCGGCGACGGATGGGCGTACGACATCGGCTTCGGTGGCCTCGACCACGTCTTCGCCTCGGGGCGGGACATCAACATCCTCGTGCTCGACACCGAGGTGTACTCGAACACGGGAGGTCAGGCGTCGAAGGCGACCCCACGTGGTGCGGTCGCCAAGTTCGCCGCCGGCGGCAAGACCACCGGCAAGAAGGACCTGGGGCAGATCGCGATGAGTTACGGGAACGTGTTCGTGGCGCAGGTGGCGATGGGGGCCAACATGACCCAGACCGTGCGGGCGTTCGCCGATGCCGAGGCACATCGGGGCGTGTCGCTCATCCTCGCCTACAGCCCGTGCATCGCCCACGGGATCGACATGGCCAAGCAGATGACGCATCAGAGCTTGGCAGCCGAGTCCGGATACTGGCCGCTGTATCGCTACGACCCGGCCCGCGAAGCCGAGGGCAAACCGGGGTTGAAGCTGGACAGCAGGAAGCCGACTATCCCCTTCGTCGATTTCGCGAGGGAGGAGGCCCGGTTCTCGATGCTGCGAGTGGTGAACCCGGAGAGGGCCGACTCGCTGCTCCGGCGAGCACAGCAGGACATCGACGACCGCTGGCACCTCTACGAGCAGATGGTGGAGATCCATCGGACGGCGGAGTACTCGGAGGTGAGCGAGTGACGACCACACCGGATCTGACCAGCGACTACCTGGGCTTCTCGCTCCCCCATCCGATCCTCCCGTCGTCTTCCCCCCTCACGGGTGACATCGACACGCTCCACGAACTCGTCGCGGCCGGCGCTCCCGCCGTCGTCCTGCCGTCGCTGTTCGAGGAGCAGATCGAGCTGCAGACGATGGCGTTCCACTTCGGGATGGAGTTCGGAGCCGGCTCGAACCCCGAGGCGACGGCTGGGTACCTTCCGGAGTTGCACGACTACAACACCGGACCCCACGAGTACCTGCGGTTGGTCCGACAGGCCGCTGACGAACTCAATGTCCCTGTCATCGCCAGCCTCAACGGCGCCTCCCCCGGAGGCTGGACCCGCTACGCCCGCATGTTGGAGGACGCCGGCGCGGCCGCGATCGAGCTCAACTTGTATTTCATGGCCGCCGATCCGGAGGAATCGACAGCCGAGGTCGAAGCCCGCTGTCTCACGCTGGTCGAGGCGGTGAAGTGGGTGGTCGGCGTGCCGGTGGCGGTGAAGATCGCGCCGTACTTCTCGTCGCTCGCCGCCATGGCCCGTCGCTTCGCCTCCGCCGGGGCAGACGGACTCGTGCTGTTCAACCGGTTCTATCAACCCGACATCGACCTCGAGACGTTGCAGGTGTCGCCGCATCTGGTGCTGTCGACCCCCGACGAGGCCCGGCTGGCCTTGCGGTGGATAGCCATTCTCCATGACGAAGTGGGCGTGGATCTGGCCGCCACCACCGGTATCCACGACTGGCAGGGAGTCACGAAGCTGCTGCTGGCGGGAGCCGACGTCACCATGATGGCCTCGGCGCTCCTCCAGCGGGGGCCCACCGCCCTGACCGAGGCGGTCGACGGGCTGCGGCGGTGGCTGGGGGACAACGAATACGAGTCTGTCCGCCAAGCGCGCGGCAGCCTCAGCCGCAAGTCCGTCCCCGATCCAGACCAGTACGAGCGGGCGAACTACATGACGACGCTGGTGTCGTACTCGAGTGATTGGCGGAGAGCGCGCCGCGACGAGCGTTCCGGCGCCTGACGGTTCGTCAGGCGAAGAACCACGCCGCCTCCCGGAAGCGGGACGGCTCGAGTCGTCGCACCTCGCGGCACGCCTCCGCCAGATTCACGCTGACGATCTCGTCTCCGTGCAGCGCCACCATGACGCCAAACTCGCCCTCCAGCGCAGATTCGGCGGCGGCCACGCCGAGCCGGGTGGCGAGGATGCGGTCGAACGCAGTGGGTGTCCCGCCCCGCTGCAAGTGGCCGAGGCTCACGAGCCGGCACTCGAAGCCGGTCCGCCGTTCCAACTCCTCGGCGATGGCGGCCCCGACCCCGCCCAGGCGGGCAAACCCGAACGCATCGATGCCCGCCATCCGCTCTCTCCCCGCCGGGTCCGCGACGCCCTCGGCCACTACGACGATCGAATAGTTGTGACCGGCTTCGTGGCGGCCCGCAAGGCGGCCGGCGAGGGTCTCGATGTCGTAGTCCACCTCGGGCACGAGAATCGCTTCGGCCCCACCCGCCATGCCCGCGTATGCCGCGATCCACCCCGTCGTGCGCCCCATCACCTCCACGACCATGATTCGATTGTGAGCCTCGGCGGTGGTCGTCAGCCGGTCGATGGCGTCGGTCACGATCTGCACCGCGGTGTGGAACCCGAAGCTGACGTCGGTTCCGCCGATGTCGTTGTCGATCGTCTTCGGAACGCCCACCACCGGGCACCCTTCCCCATGGAGGCGAGCGGCAGACCGGAGACTGCCGTCACCGCCGATCACGACCAGGCCCTCGACCCCGGCCTCCGCCAAGGCCGATCGAATCCGGGGATAGCCGTCCCCGTGGAGGTAGGGATCGACCCGGGATGTGCCGAGGATGGTGCCGCCACGCACGAGGATGCCACGCACGTCGTCACGATCCAGGTCGCGGTACCTGCCCTCCAACAGCCCCTCCCACCCGTTGACGAAACCGACCACCGTCGCGCCCTGGGCGGTGGCCCGCGTCACCACGCCCCGAATGGCCGCATTGAGCCCCGGGCAGTCGCCCCCCGCTGTCATGACCCCGATCCTCATGCCCGACTCCCGTCTCTCGTGGCTCCATCGTCTGTGGCGTGGCGGGGTTCCCGCCGGATGAGCAGCAGCGCAACCGGAGCCGCTCCCCCCGCCAGCACGAGCAGCCAGGCGGTGGTACCGAGCGAGGCGACGCCGAGGACGGCGCCGGCGACGGGAACGGCCACCACCAGACCCTGCAGGAGTATGGCTCCCGCCACTGCTCCGATGAGCGCCCGGCTGAATCCCGATCCGCGCCGGCGGACCGCGAAGGCATAGAGGAGGTGCGCGAGCACGAGCGAGCTGAAGACGATCGTCCGGCTCGCCTCCGGGGGGAGTTCGAGGACCTGTTCGGCGATCAGGTAGGCGGTGAGCGGCCCGGCGGCGAGGACCGCCGCTCTGGCAGCCAACCAGCCCAGCCGTCCGGCGTCGAGCAGGCGGGCGGTCGGCCGGCGCGGCCGGCGCTCCATGACGTCGTCCGACACAGGATCGACCCCCAACGCCAGAGCGGGCAGACCATCGGTGAGCAAGTTGATCCACAGCAGCTGCAGGGGGGTGAGGATCGCCGCACCGCCCGTCACCACGAATCCGACGAGCACCACCGTGATCTCGCTCAGGTTGCCGGCCACGAGGTAATCGACGACCTTGCGGAGGTTGTCGTACACACCCCGTCCCTCCCGGACGGCTCGTACGATCGTCGAGAGGTCGTCGTCCACCACGACGATGTCCGCCGCGTCCTTGGCGACGTCACTCCCCTGCCTGCCGATGGCCACGCCGATGTCTGCATTGCGGAGGGCAGGGGCATCGTTCACGCCGTCGCCGGTGACGGCCACCACTTCGCCGGCGGCCTGGAAGCGTTGCACCAGCGACAGCTTCTGCGCCGGATCCACCCGGGCGAACACCGACACCTCCCCCGGCTTCCAGGCGCCGGGCAAGTCGAGTTGACCCCCGGTCACGGTGGCGCCGGATCGCATGCCGACGGCGTCTGCGACAGCAGCAGCCGTCCCCGGATGATCTCCGGTGACCATCACCACCGCGATCCCCGCCGCCCGGGCGGCCGCCACGGCGCCGTGAGCGGTCTCCCTCACCGGATCGCTCATACCGATCAGCGCCACGAACGTGAGATCGTGCTCCTCCGCGGCGAGGTCGCTGGGCATTTCGGGGAGGGACCTGTCCGCCAGCATCAGTAGCTTGTGGCCCCGTACCGCCGCCCGCTCGGCGATCACTTCGAGCCTCTCCCGCACCGCCGCGGTCATCGGGCTCACGTCCCCCCTTCGGTCGACGAAACTCGCACACCGCGCCGCGATCGCCTCCGGCGCACCCTTCGTGACGAGAACGAAGGCTCCCTCGCTCGATGCCACGACCGTCATCCGGCGACGCTCGGCCTCGAAGGGAGCCGCCAGGAGGCGGGTGTGGACGTCGAATAGCTGGGGGCCGAGAGTCTGCAAGAGGGCGAGATCGACCGGGTCGCCGACGGGGGGATCGAGCGAGGCGTCGGTGCAGAGGACGACGTCGCGTCGGTACCGCTCCCACACCGGGTCACCCGCCTCGATCTCGTCACCCGCGGCCGAGACGACGAAGTCCACTGTGATGCGGTTCTCCGTGAGGGTTCCCGTCTTGTCGGTGAGGAGCACGGTGGCGGATCCGAGCGTCTCGACCGCGCTCATGCGGCGAACGATCGCTCCGGCGCCGGCCATTCGTCGCACTCCGAGAGCGAGCGAGATGGTGACCACGGTGGGAAGCCCTTCGGGTACCGCCGCCACCGCCAGCGCCACCGCCACGAGGAACGCCTGTTCGACGGAACCGCCCTCGGCGAGGGCCGCCACGGCGAACACCGCCACCGCC
>CAZCRP010000036.1:0-13942 GCA_964501055.1 uncultured Acidimicrobiaceae bacterium | reverse complement strand
CTGGTCGGGGTCGAGGGCCGATGCCAGCCCGGGCAGGGCCGGATCGTGCGGCAGCACCCACAAGCCGATCTGGGTGTCGCCCGACTCGACGATGGCCGCGCCGGCGGGGATCGAGCCGGCACAGGCGACGATCTGGTGGGGGCTGGCACCGTTCGAGGTGGTCACCTCGAACCGGACGGTGATACTCCGGCCGGGCCACCAGGTCACCTGACAGCGCCGAAAGTCGACCACCTCGGCGTCGAAGCGCTCCAGCAGGGCATCCAACGGGTGTCTGGCGTCCTCCCCGAGCAGCACTCCCACCGCCGGCAACGCGGGGTCGGCGAGGCGCGGCGCGTCGGCAGTCATGGGAGCAATTCTCGGCCCTCTCCATGAGGTGAGGGTGTGAGATCGATGAGAGAACTCTCATGTGCCCTCGACATCGGCCGGCCCGACCTGCATACGATCCAGCCGGTGACACTCCTCATCAAGTTCCTCGCGACGGCCGGTGCGCTGTGGCTGGCCGCCTGGATCGTGCCCGGCATCGACCTGTCGGACAACATCGGCACGATCCTGTTGGTAGCCCTGGTGTTCGGCCTCATCAACATGTTCATCAAGCCGATCGTGAAGCTCCTCACGCTCCCCCTGCTGCTCATCACCCTCGGGTTGTTCGCGTTCGTGATCAACGCCGCCGCGTTGGGGCTGACGGCATGGCTCACCGACGGTCTGACGATCGACAGCTTCTGGTCCGCCCTCCTCGGCAGCCTCGTCATCTCGGCGGCCGGGTTCGTGACCGAGCGGGTGGTGGAAGGAAACTGAGGACGTCAGTCGACGGGCTGGCGGAACGTCGTGTAGCGCTCGGACACCTCGTAGCCGAGTGACTCGTAGAGACGGAAGGCGCCTGTCGGATTCTCGGTGTGGACCCCGAGGGCGGCGTCGGTCATCCCCCTCCGTTTCAGCTCCAGCAGGCTCTCGCAGATGAGGGCCGTCGCCACGCCTTGCTTGCGCCACTGGCGGGCCGTCGAGATGAACTCGGTCCATCCCCGCCGCAGGCCGAGTTCCTCGTTCTCGGGATGGTCGATGAACGACCGGACCTGTCCGACCACCTGATCCCGATGCCATGCCACCTTCCACAGCGTCTCGTCGCGGTGTGGGAACTCCAGGAATCGCTCCCAGTCCTCCTCGGTGGGTTCGCTGTAACCCCAGTGGTCGCGGAACGCCTCCTTGTCCGCCTCCCAGATCGCCCGCAGGTGTGAGGCGTGCACAGGACGGATCTCGACGCCTTCCGGGAGTTGCAGTACGGGGATGTCGTCGAGGTGAGGCCGGACCATCGTCGCCCCATAGGTGACCGGCTCGAAGCCCATGGCCCGGTAGGCGTCGGCGAACACCTTCTCGCGGTCGTCCTCGGCCCAACCCTCGAACACCTGCGGACAGTCGATGTCGTGTTCGGCGGCGATGGCCCGCGCCCGGCGACGATTCGCCTCCAACAACGCCCGCGCGAGACCGGTGTCGCGCCAGTCCGGATCGAGCTTGACGAAGACCCAGTACTTGCGTTCTCCTCCGACCACCTGCTGCCATTCGGTGCGGGTGTACCCGGCCAGTCGGCCGTCGTCGGATTCGACCATCACCATGTCGGTGCGTGGATCGCAGTTCTCGAGATGGGCGTAGGAGTGATCGACGTCCGCCGCGGTGGTGACGCCTTGGATCCCGATGGTGGCGTACCAGCGGGTCATCAACTCGGCCATGGCGGCATGGTCGGCAGGGCCGCGGTAGCTCCGCGGGCGCAGCCCTGGCAGCGAGGCGAGATCGACTTCCATTCCCGCGACGCTATCGACCGGGGGGACGCGGCGAGGTCGAATTACCGGCCGGGGTGGCGTAACGGCTTCTCTCCGATATGGTCGACGTATGGCTGTGGAATCGACAATGAGAACCCTGGGAACCGCGGCGCCGGACTTCGCCCTCCCCGATGTGAGGACCGGCGCCACGGTGCGCCGGGCCGACTTCGAGGGACGACCGCTGGCCGTGCTGTTCCTCTGCAACCACTGTCCGTACGTCAAGCGAATCCAACCCGGACTCGTGGCGCTCGGAAACGACTACGCCGCCACCGACGCCGCGATCGTCGGCATCGCCTCGAACGACGCCGAGGCCTACCCGGACGACTCACCGGCGGAGCTCGCCCGCGTGGCGGACGAGCTCGGATACGTCTTCCCGCTCGTCTACGACGAGGACCAGACGGTGGCGCACGCCTACGAGGCGGTCTGTACCCCGGATATCTACGTCTTCGACCGGCACCATCGCCTCGTGTACCGGGGCCAGTTCGACGATGCCCGGCCGCGCAACGACGAGCCCGTGACGGGGCGCGATCTGCGGGCGGCACTCGACGCAGTGCTCGCCGGGCTTCCCGTCGAGGAGGACCAAGTCCCTGCCGTCGGATGCGGGATCAAGTGGAAGCCAGGGAACGAGCCCGCCTGAAGCGGGAACCGGGCGAGCCCGTCCTGCGTCCGATCGGGCATGATGAACAACACCCGGATCCGGACCGCAGCCCTGCTCGCGGTCGTCGCCCTGGCAGTGTCGGCGTGTTCCGCCGTCTCTGCCGACGACACCCCTGACACCACGACTCCGCCGACCACCGAGGCACCGGCCGGAGACGCGCCCATGCCGGTTCCCGGCGAGAGCGAAGACATCGACTGGCGTCCGATCGAGCCGGAAGGTGACCTGCCGACCGAAGGCAGCGTCGTCGGTGGCGGCACCGTCGTCGCCGTCGACGGCAACTTCGTGACCATCGGCTTCTGGATGGGCGTCGACGAATGCTTCGGCGTCGAGCGCGTCGACGTGACCGAGACCGAGACCAAGGTGGCGATCGACATCACCGTCGCCGCCCGCGATGCGGCCCAGATCTGCATCGCCCTCGCCGAGGCCCGTTCGGTGACGGTCGAGCTCACGGCGCCGCTGGGCGACCGCGTCGTCGAAGTCGGTGGCGCCCCCGTCAACGGCTGACCCGCACCATCGAACGCGTACCCTGGGTTCGAAGCGACGCATGCGTCGCAACCAACCCAGGGTGCGCACCGGATGACACACGAGGTCTTGAACCAGGCTCCTCCGCTGGAGGGCTACGACCTGCTCGATGCCGATCCGATCCTCGCCGCGGCCGTCGCCCGCGAGGGTGGGGCGTGGGGCGTCGACGAGATCCGGACCTGGGGCCGGACGATCGCCACGGCCGAGGTGTATCGACTGGCAGACGAGGCCAACCGCAACGAACCCGTCCTCCGCACCCACGACCGCTTCGGACGCCGCTCCGACACCGTCGACTTCCACCCCGCCTGGCACGAGCTCCTGCGCCTCTCGGTCGGCGACGGCCTGCACTCACTCCCCTTCGAGTGTCCGCCCGGGGAGGGAGGTCGGGTGGTTCGCGACGCCAAATTCACCCTCATGGCCCAGATCGAGCAGGGACACGGGTGTCCGATCTCCATGACGACCTCGGTGCTCCCGGCGCTGCGGGCGAACCCGGCGCTCCACGACGAATGGAGAGCCAGGATCCTCACGCGGACACACGATCCCTCGTTCCAACCGGCCGCACAGAAGGCGGGAGTGCTGTTGGGGATGGGCATGACCGAGAAGCAGGGCGGCTCCGACGTCAGGGCCAATTCCACCGTCGCCCAGCCTGCCGGCGACGGGGAGTACCGGCTGACCGGGCACAAGTGGTTCACCTCGGCGCCCATGTGCGACGCCTTCCTGGTGCTGGCGCAGGCACCCGGTGGCCTCAGCTGCTTCCTCCTGCCTCGCTTCCTGCCGGATGGGGCGCAGAACGACATCCGGCTCGTGCGCCTGAAGGACAAGTTGGGCAACCGCTCGAACGCCTCGTCCGAGATGGAGTTCGACGGCACATCCGCCTGGCTGGTGGGCGAGGAAGGGCGGGGGGTGCAGACGATCATCGAGATGGTCAACCACACCAGGCTCGATTGCGTGGTCGGCTCGGTAGGGATCATGCGGCAGGCGGTGTCGCAGGCGGCCTGGCACGCGGCCCACCGGCAGGCCTTCGGGTCGCTGCTCATCGACAAGCCGCTGATGGTCAACGTGCTCGCCGACCTGGAGCTCGAAGTGGAGGCGGCGACGCTGATGATGATGCGTCTGTCCGGCGCCTTCGACCGGGCGGCCATCGACCCGGCGGAGGAGTCGTTCCGCCGTATCGCCACGCCGGTGGCCAAGTACTGGGTGACGAAGCGCTGCACGACGGTGGTGCGAGAGGCGCTCGAGTGCCTGGGCGGCAATGGCTACGTGGAGGAGTCGATCCTGCCGCGCCTCTTCCGAGAGTCGCCGGTGAACGCCATCTGGGAGGGATCAGGGAACGTGATCGCCCTCGATGTCGCCCGTGTCCTCGCCCGCAGCCCCGACAGCGTGGAGGAGTTCCTGTCGGAGATGGACACGAGCGTTCCCGCCATCGACGCGGGCGTCACCCTCGCCCGCCGATCGATCGACCAGACGCTCGGGGACGAGGGACTTGCCCCGCGCCTCACCGAGAACCTGGCCATGACCTGGGGCGCCTCGCTGCTCAGCGCCCACGCTCCCCCGGAGGTGGCCGCGGCGTACGCCGACTCACGACTCGACGGCAACCACGGGTCGCTGCTCGGCACCTTGGACAGCCGTCACGCGCTGCGCTTCATGGCCGATCGGGCCGTGCCTCCCGCCTGAAGAGAAGAGCCCGCAACGAGAAAGAGCCCGGTCCCCGTGGGGACCGGGCTCCTCTTCTGCCGGAGACCGACTAGGCGGTCACTTGGTGCTTCTCCGCTTCCCTGCGGAGGAACTCGTCGTAGTCCGGCTCGTCCTTGCCGTTTGCAACCCACACCAAGCCGAGGCCGGTGAGCACGAAGGTCGCTCCGATCCCTGCGAACAGTCCGGCCAGTGCCAGACCCATCTGGAGGGCAGAGTGCGTGACCGTTCCGACGCCGAGTTCGGCGATCAGCGCGTGTGCCGTACCTGTCCAGGCCATTCCCCTGGCGGGACCCTCGAGCGGGTGCATCCGGTCGAAGTCGGTCCAGTAACGGCCGTCGATCGGGAACTGGTACTCGCCTGCCTCGAAGACCTCACCGTTGTACTCGACGGTCTCGTCCAGGACGATCGTCTGGGTGCCGTGCATCGTGTGATAGGCAACCGCGGCCATCTGGTACATGTACTCGGTGGCCGTGTTCACGAGCGGATCGTTGGGATCAAGATCGCTCTCGACGACCGGATAGGCCCAGTCCTCCACCAGCAGCGTCATGATCGCATCCGCACCTTCGGTGGTGCCGCGATCGATCAGCTGGCCATCCTCGTTGTAGGTCAGCTCCACACCCTGTGCTTCGCTGAATGACTTGAGGGCGGTGTAGCCGTCCTGGGTCATCGTGAATGCCACTCCGCCGCCGACCATGAAGCCGAGGCCGATGATCGCAAGCACGATTCCCAACTTCTTGAGTCGTGTCATGAGCAACCCTCCTTATCAAGTGCTCGATACGCTGTCGTTGAGTGCACTGTGTCGGAGAGGGCGCGGTCCGGGCAGCGGCCGGAGGTCCCGGGACCGGCGCCAAAGGTCCCGAGCATGCAGCGGGGCGAGAATGACTCCGACCCCCGGAACGGGCATCATCAGGACCATGGATGGCCTCCCACCCCACCGGGTCCTCGTCATCGGAGCCGGATTCGCCGGGCTCTCGGCGGCCCGGGCACTCGCTCGCGCGCCCGTGACTGTCACCGTCGTCGATCGGCGCAACTTCCATCTGTTCCAACCACTGCTCTACCAGGTCGCGACGGCGGCGCTGAACCCGAGTGACATCGCGTTCCCCATCCGCTCCGTCCTTCGCAGACAGAGGAACGTCGAACGGGTGATCCTCGGCTCTGCCGAAGCCATCGATGCGGAAGCGGGCGAGGTGGTGCTCGACGACGGCACCCGGGTCGGTTACGACACGCTCATCGTCGCCACCGGAGCGGCGCACTCCTACTTCGGCCGGGACGAATGGGCCTCGGTCGCTCCGGGTCTCAAGACCATCGAAGACGCCCTGGAGATCCGCCGGCGGATCCTCATGGCCTTCGAACTGGCCGAACGTCGCCCACAGGACATCGCCGAGCTACTCACCTTCGTCGTCGTGGGGGCCGGGCCCACCGGGGTCGAGCTGGCGGGGGCACTGGTGGAGATCGCCGTCGACTCGATGGCAGGCGAGTTCGACCTCGTGGATCCGTCGTCGGCCCGGGTGATCCTGCTCGAAGGCAGCGACTGGGTGCTTCCCCCGTATCCGGACAGGCTGCGGACGAGCGCCCGCCGGCAACTGGAGGAGATGGGCGTCGAGGTACGGACCGGAGCCCTCGTCACCGCCGTCGATGCTGGCGGCGTCACCCTCGACACGGGTGAGCGGATCCCGTCCGCCACCGTGCTGTGGGCGGCGGGCGTCAAGGCATCCCCGCTGGCGGCCTCGCTCCCCGTCGATCGGGATCGCACGGGGCGGGCGGTCGTGGAGAGCGACCTCACCGTGGCCGGCCATCCCGAGATCTTCGTGCTGGGGGACACGGCCCTCGTGGCCGGGGGCGAGGTTCCCGGAGTGGCGCCGGCCGCCATGCAACAGGGCAGGTTCGCGGCGCGGACGATCCGCGCGCGACTGGCCGGCGAGCCCACCGGCTCGTTCCGCTACAGGAACAAGGGAAGCCTGGCGACGATCGGTCGAGCACGAGGGGTGGCAGCGTTCCCCTTCCTCCGCTTCTCCGGGTTCCCGGCGTGGGCGGCGTGGCTCGCCATCCACATTTGGTTCCTGATCGGCGTCCGGAACCGGCTGCTGGTGTTCATCTCGTGGGCGTGGAGCTATCTGACGTTCCGCCGCGGGGCGCGGATCATCACCGGGGTCCCGCGGGCCGATGGTCGTCCCCTCCTCGGCGAGCGGCCGGCGGATGGCGGGCAACCCCCGAACGATCCCGACAGCGAGGAGGCCACCGGATGATGCGACACATCGCGTTGCTGCAGTGGAGACAAGGGACGTCCGACGCCCAGATCGCCGCGGCGGAGAAGGCACTGACTCGGATGCCCGAGGTGATGCCGTTCATCCGCCGCTACGACATCGGCCGCGATCTGGGAGTGAACGGAAGCCATCACTTCGCCGTGGTGGCCGACTTCGACTCCGTGGACGACTACCGGGCCTATGCGGACAACGACGAGCACCGGCGTGTGATCGCCGAGTTGATCGCGCCGATGATGGAGTCGATCGCCCGGGTTCAGTTCAACCTCTGACCTCCGGCGGCGCGGCGCAGCCGATCGTCGATTGCTGCGCCCAGTCCGGGCCGGCCGGTGAGTTCGACCGCGATCAGCGCCGGACCGGCGGTGTCCACGTCACGCAATACCGCGTAGAGACGCCTCGCCACGCCATCGAGATCGCCGCGACTGCCGAGGCTGACCAGACGCCAGCCGTCCGGCGGCGGGGGAGAGTCGTCGAAGCCGATCACCACTCCGGTCGGGATGTCCCCCGCCACTGGCTCCCCCGGCAACAGCATCCGGGTCGGCGCCGCGGGCGAGTAGTGGGTCTCGAGCCGTCCGGGCGCCGAGTCGGCCGGCGCGGAGTCGTCGACCCCCGCCCCCAGCACCTCCACCGAACCACGTCGCAGGATCGTGAGTGCCCCGTCGTCGACCGAGACGATGGTGGACTCGATCCCGATGGGAGTCGGGCCGCCGTCGACGATGACGTCGACAAGGTCACCCAGATCGACAGCAACGTGGGCTGCAGTCGTCGGTGAGACATAGGAGAAGCGGTTGGCACTGGGAGCCGCCAGTGGTTGGCCCACCAGGTCGAGCAAGAGGACAGCGACCGGATGGCTGGGTGCCCGGACGGCCACCGTCTGGCGTCCGGAGGTGACGATGTCCGGGACCGACTCGCTCTTCGGGGCGACGATGGTGAGCGGCCCGGGCCAGTGGCGTCTCGCCAGCTGCCGCATCCCCGGTGTCACGTTCGCGAACACAGCCGCCAGATCCCACTCCGGACGCACGTGGACGATGACCGGATCATCGCCCGGACGACCCTTCGCCTCGAAGATGCGCCCCACGGCCCTGGCGTCCAGCGCCAGCGCTCCCAAGCCGTACACGGTCTCGGTGGGGAAGGCCACCAGACCTCCGGCCGTGAGGACGGCGGCCGCCTCCGCCAGCACGGCAGGATCCGGCTCGAGCGGGTCGACGGTGATCACACGCATCGGGCGGCAGTGTGGCACCGATCGGCGCCACGCTCGCCGGACGAAAACCGGCGGCTCGGCTCTATGTTGGGGCTCGATGGACGCCCACCCCGATAGGGAACTGCTCTACATCGGCGATCCCATGTGCTCGTGGTGCTGGGGGATCGCGCCCGAACTGGACGCAGTCGTGGAGCGAAGACCCGATCTGCCGCTACGGATCATCGTCGGCGGGCTCAGGCCGGGACCGAACGCCGCCACTGTCGACGACCGCCTCGCGGCCACCCTCCAGCACCACTGGCGGGAGGTCGAGGCGAGATCAGGCCAGCCGTTCTCCCCCGCGCTGCTCGAGCGTCGCGGCTGGCTGTACGACACCGAGCCCGCCTGTCGGGCGGTGGTGGTCATGCGGGAACTCGACGAGCCGCGAGCGTGGCCGCTGTTCAAGCACCTGCAGCGGTTGTTCTACGCCGACGGGGTGCTCATCTCCGATCCGCGATCGTATCCGGGGATCATCGAGGCATTCGGCGCGGATCCAGCCGTCTTCCTGCCGCAGTTCGAGGCGGACGCGTCCCTCAAGCAGACATGGCGCGACTTCGCCACCGTCCACAACTGGGGCATCCGCGGTTTCCCCACCGTCGTCGTCCGCCGGGGTGATCGCGGCCACCTCGTCACTCGCGGCTACACCACCGCCGACCAGATGCTCGAGGCAATCGCACAGATCGTTGCCGACTGAGCGCCCGGGCACGGGAACCGTTCGGCAGTGACGTACGTCCCACCGACACCAACGAACAGGGAGCACAGCATGCGGCGCAGCGCGACGCTTCTCGGACTGCTCGGTCTCATCCTGACCGCGTGCAGCCCTGCCACCATCGACCAGCCCGGATCGTCCACGACCGTTCCGGTGATCGTCGGGTCGGCCTTCCAGACCTTCTCCAACTGCGAGGACCTGCTCGCCTACTACATCGACGAAGCGGTCGACATCGTCGGACCGTGGGGTCTCGGCGGCGGGTTCCATCTGTTCTTCGATCGCGCCACGGCGGCCGAGGCCACGGACGACGCCGGAGGCGGTACCGGCTCGGGCCGGGACTTCACAGAATCCAACAATCAGGTGGTGGGGGTCGACGAGATCGACGTGGTGAAGACCGACGGTGACCGCATCTATTCGATCGTCGACGGCTCCCTGCGCATCGCCACCGTCGGGAATCCGGGCATCACGATGACGGGTCGCCTCGGTTTCGGTGACTGGTGGCCGCAGGGGATCCTGCTCGAAGGCGAGACGATCCTGGTCATCGGCCAGGTGTGGGACCGGGCCGTGCCGCTCGCCTCCGATGCCCGCATCCTTCCCGGGTATTCGTCGGCCGTCACCCGCCTACTCCAAGTCGACGTCACGAACCCCGCCAACCCGCGTGTGGTCCGGACACTCGACATGGACGGCAGCTTCGTCTCTGCCCGCAATGTCGACGGGAGCGTGAGGGTGGCCATCAACTCCAGTCCTGTCGGGCTCGACTGGAGCTATCCGGAGGGCGACGGGCTGCGGGCCGAGCGAGAGGCGACCGAGCGCAACCGCGAGATCGTCCGCAACTCCACGCTCGACAACTGGCTGCCGTACTTCGTGCTCACCGAAGCGAACGGCTCCGTCCGCGAGGGCCGGTTGCTCGACTGCAACTCGGTGATGGGACCGCACACCTTCGCCGGGGTCGACACCCTGTCGCTGCTCACCTTCGACCTCGCCACCGGGATCGGCTCGTGGGCCGACGCCGGTGTCGTCGCCTCGGGAGCCACCATGTACGCCACCGCGGATGCCACCTATCTGACGACCCAGCGCTGGATGGACTGGCGGATCATGACCGACCAGCAGGCGGTCGATGCCGCCGAGGGGTTCACCACCCAGATCCACAAGTTCGACACCACCGGCGGCGTTCCCCGCTACCTCGCCAGTGGCGAAGTGGCCGGCTTCCTCCTCAATCAGTTCGCCATGGACGAGTTCGGCGGCGATCTGCGCGTGGCTTCCACCACCAGCCCGGACAACTGGTGGCTGTCGGACGACTCCGAGAGCCGGGTGACGGTGCTGCGACCGAACGGCGACACGCTCACCACCGTCGGCCTGGTCGACGGGCTCGGGAAGACCGAGCGCATCTTCGCCGTCCGTTTCATGGGCGAGACGGCGTATGTCGTCACCTTCCGCCAGACCGACCCGCTGTACGTGGTCGATCTCTCGAACCCGGCTGCTCCGGCGGTGACCGGTGAGCTGAAGATCCCCGGCTACTCCGCGTACCTGCATCCGGTGGGTGACGGCAGGCTGTTGGGTGTCGGCCAGGACGCAGACGACGACGGCCGCGTGCGGGGAACCCAGATCTCGCTGTTCGACGTCTCCGACCCCGCCGATCCGCGCCGCATCGATCAGATCACGATGGAGGGCGGATGGTCGCAGGTCGAAGGCAACCATCTCGCCTTCACCTACGTCGACGGAACGGCCCTCGCCCCCTACGAGCGCTGGTCGTGGGGGATCATGGAGGATTCGGGCCGCGAGCAGTCGACGTTCGATGCCGGCGTGCTCGCCATCCGGGTGCAGCGTGACTCGCTCAGCCTCGACGGTGTGCTGCGGGCCGAGCTCGACTCCGAAGTCGTCCTCGACACCGAGGAGGACTGGGGCAAGGTCGACACCTGGGCGATGGTGCCGCAGCGGACCATCGTCATCGACGGCCACGTCTACACGCTGACGTTCGGCGGCATCGCCGTCCACTCTCTCGACACGCTCGACCGCCTCGCCTTCGAGCGCTACTGAACTTGAACCCAGGGTTGTTGGGTACGTATACGTACCCAACAACCCTGGGTTCGGCGGAGGGGAGCTCCGCTACTCGTCGAAGCGGAGGTGCTTGACCGAGCGGCCCTGACGGCGCAGGAGCTTGAGCGCCTCGATCCCTATCCGGACCTGATCGTCCACGAACTGGGTGGTCACGACGCGGTCGGATTCCTCGGTCTTCACCCCTTCGGGGATCATCGGCTGGTCCGAGACCAACAACAGCGCACCGGACGGGATCTCGTTCGCAAACCCGGCGGCGAAGATCGTGGCGGTCTCCATGTCCACCGCCATGCAGCGCGTCTTCCGCAGATAGGCCTTGAACTCATCGTCGTGTTCCCACACCCGGCGGTTGGTGGTGTAGACGGTGCCGGTCCAGTAGTCGAAGTCGAGGTCGCGGATCATCGTCGACACCACCCGCTGCAACTGGAAGGCGGGGAGAGCGGGCACCTCCGGCGGCAGATAGTCGTCGGATGTCCCCTCGCCGCGGATGGCGGCGATGGGGAGGATGAGGTCGCCCAGCTGGTTCTTCCGCTTCACGCCGCCGCACTTGCCGAGGAACAGGACCGCCATCGGCCCGGCCGCCGTCAACAGATCCATCACCGTGGCGGCATTGGGGCTTCCCATCCCGAAGTTGATCATCGAGATGCCTTCGGCGGTGGCCGTTGGCATCGGCCGCCCCTCGTCGACGATGGACGCCCCGGTCATCTCGCAGAAGCGGTCGAGGTACCGCCCGAAGTTGGTGAGAAGCACGCAGTCGCCCAAGTCCCCGGCGCTGACACCGGTGTACCGCGGCAGCCAGTTGCCGACGATCGCACCCTTCGAGGTCGTCATCGGACGAACTCGCGGTCGGCACGAATCTTGAGGATCACCCGCTCGGAGGTGATCCGGTTGCCGTACGCCCGCCCCCGGTAGCGCCACGAGAGTTGGTCGATGTGCTCTCGGGCGGTGGCGCCCGCGATGGTCTCGACCACCGTGCCACGCACTTCGACGAACGAGTACGGGTCGGTCCTGTCCACCACCGTCACGGTGGCGCGGGGATCACGGGTGACGTTCTTGAACTTCTGGCGATGGACCTCGGTGTTGATGAAGAGATGTTCGTCGTCACAGTCGACCCACATGACGTGGGATTGGGGGGTCCCGTCGGGCATGAGGGTGGTGAGGACGGCGAAGTTGGACCCGGTGGCGAGGGCTCTCGTCTTGGGATGTAGCACCCCCCGATGATCCCACACCCCGGTACGCTCGGCGCATGCCGGAGATCGGGGCCCCGTTCGTCGTCGCGAGCATCCTCTTCGGCGCCCTGCTGGGCTACGGACTCGGTCGCTCCGCCGACGACCGGACCGCCACCCTGTCCGCCACGGTCGTCTGCGCGGTGGCCGGTGGCGTGGCGTGGCTGGCATCGTCGCCCGCGACGACCGCCGAAGCGGCCGGAACGGCGATGACGATCGGAGGGCTGGCGGCAACGCTGATCCTCGCCTCGACCGGGCGACGGCGCGAGCCGGTCGGGTGATGCTCAGCCCGCTCCCACAAGACGCTCGAACATGATCGCGGCCGCCTGGCCGACGTTGAGCGAATCCACGCCGCGTCGCATCGGAATCTGCACCGTGACCGTCGCCCGCGCCAACACCGGCGGGGACAGCCCAGGTCCCTCCGCACCGAGGAGGACCGCCGGGCGGGAGATGGGCGCCAGCGTACGCACGTCCGCCGCGGCAGGATCGGCAACGGCGGCTACCAGTGTCATCCCCCCGTCCGCCAGCAGGTCGAGATCCTCCGGCCAGTGCTCGGCCCGGGCAAGGGGGATGTCCACCACGGTCCCCATCGCCACCCGGACGCTGCGCCGGTACCAGGGATCGGCCGTGCTGGGGTCGAGCAGGATCCCGTCCACGCCCAATCCCGCCGCGGCGCGGACGATGGCGCCCAGGTTCTCGTGGTCGTTGACTCCCTCCAATACCGCCAGCGACCCGAGACCGGCCAGGTGGTCGACGGTGGACAGCGGTGGCCGCCGGCACAACGCCAGCAACCCCCGGTGGAAATCGAATCCGACCACCGAGGAGATGAAGGCGGCGGATCCCTCGTAGACCGGCACGTCGAGGCCTGGTGGGACGCGATCGCGACGCCTCGAATCGACCAGCACCGCTTCGACCAGGGCGGCCGCATTGGCGGCGACGTGGCTCACAACCGTGGGACCTTCGGCGATGAACACGCCGGAGGCCTCCTCGTAGCGTCGACGATGGCGAGGCTCGTTCAGGCGACGGAAGCCCTCGAGACGGGGATCACTCGGATCGAGGCTCACGCCGGGCCCGATCGATCTGCTGGCAGAACGGCGACGGTCCCCGCCTCGTCCATCGTCGTCGACTCGGCGTCGGAGGCGGCGTCACCGCGCCTCCAATGCCCGCCCGATGGCGGCTACGGCCAGGTCGATGTCGTCGTCGGTCATCACCGTCGACAGGGCGAACATGCCGCGGGGAGCGGTGAAGACCCCCTCGACCAGCAACGCCAAGTGGAACCGCCGCTGTGATTCGGGATCGGCACGCGACTTCGAGCGGTAGTCCGTCACGGGACCCGGAGTGAAGTGGAGGGTCCACAACGAGCCCATCCCCGTCACCGAGGCGGCCACTCCCGTGTCGGCGACCGCCTTGCGCAACCCGTCCTCGAGGCGGGCGCCGCGAGCGGCCAGCGTCGCGATGGCCGTCCCGTCGAGCAGCCGCATCGCGGCCACTCCTGCCGCCATGGTGAGGGGGTTGGCATTGAACGTGCCCGACTGGACGAGCGTCGGCGCGGGCGGTGCGTAGAGGTCCATGATCTCCCGGCGGCCCCCGAATGCCCCGACCGGCAGGCCGCCGCCGATGATTTTGCCGAACGTCGCCAGGTCGGGACGGACGCCTGACCATTCCTCGGCGCCGCCGGCGGCGAGACGGAAGGTGATCACCTCGTCGAAGATCAGCACCGCACCGAGTTCATCGGCCAGTCCACGGAGTCCGGTCAAGAACCCGGCGG
>CAZCRP010000035.1:0-14076 GCA_964501055.1 uncultured Acidimicrobiaceae bacterium | reverse complement strand
AGGGAGCGCGCTTCGACGGCTTCAACCACGTCGACGACTGGGTGCCGCAGCGGCTCGTCACCGCCACGGGCCCGAACCCGCTGCCGCGGTGACCGAGGCCATCCCACCCCGCCACCAGGCTCTCAGCAGCACGCCCGGAGGGACTCGAACCCCCAACCTTCCGATCCGTGGATCTCCCACCCTGACACCCAGAGAAGCTCGTCAATAGCATGATAGCCGTGCTATCGTGTGATCGTGGTCCGGAGCTTCCGTGATCAAGCAGCCGAGGACCTGTTCAATGGTCGGAACACGAAAGCTGCGCGACAGCGGTTACCTCGATCTCTCTGGAGAGTGGCTGCGAGAAGACTCGATGCACTCGACCAAGCCGAGATCTTGGACGACCTGCCAGTACCACCTGGCAATCGCCTGGAGGAGCTCCGGGGAAACCGCCAAGGGCAACACAGCATCCGGATCAACGACCAGTACCGGATCTGTTTCCGATGGACGGAATCGGGTCCGATCGATGTTGAGGTAGTCGACTACCACTGAGGTGAAAGATGGTCCGGATTCCAACTAACCGAGCACCCACCCATCCGGGAGAGATGCTGCTCAAGGAGTTCCTAAAGCCGCTCGGCCTAACCCAACGTGAACTCGCTGAGGCAATTGGCGTGCCTTATCAGCGGGTAAACGAGATCGTGAACCGGCGTCGCGGGATCACACCGAGCACCGCTCTCAGGCTCTCCAGATACTTCGGCACCTCCAGCGGGTTCTGGATGAACGGCCAGATGCGGTGGGACCTCTACCACACCCAGCAAGTCGAAGGAGACGAGGTCCGTCGGATCCGCCGTCATCCCCGCGCTGTGTCAGGACGAGAAGCGTCCGCCTAGGCAGAACGTCAGAAGGTCAAGGGACCCTGTCTCATGCGAAAGCCATTGAGCAAGGGCTCCGCCTCGCCGGCGACGCTGTCACTCTGATAGAGAATGGCTCCCGAGGATCGCTTCCACGGCATCAGGTCAGCCCGATGGGACGCAACCCCCGATGCGCCGAAACCCCGTTTGAGCAGGGGCCTTGCGTGGCACGCCCGGAGAGACTTGAACTCCCAACCTCCTGATCCGTAGTCAGACGCTCTATCCAATTGAGCTACGGGCGCAAGCGTTGTCAACTACTGCAAGGGTCTCCAGCGATTCGACTGCCTCGGTCCCTGCGGCACCGCGCGAAGACAGACGACTGACTGTCTGACGCCAGTACGGCATGGTAGTAGGTGGTCTCTGACAGGATCCCTTCCTGCTCACAACTCCACCCGCGGCGGTTGAATTCCGACCCCATTTCGGGTGGTTCCACTCCGTCGATCGTCGCCGGCCCCACTCAACCGGGGCGGATCCCACTCAACCGGGGCGGATGTTCTTGTTGTGGTGGAAGACGTTGTCAGGATCGTACTTGGCCTTGACCTCGGCGAGTCGGCGGTAGATCTGATCGCCGTAGGCCTCTCGAACGCGCTCGGTGCCGTCGTCGGAGTCGAGGAAGTTGATGTAGACGCCGGGGGCACGGTGCGGTTGGAGGGCTTGGAGGAATCGCCGGGCCCAGGCCATCTCGGCCGCGGCATCTTCGACCGACTCGTGAGGGAGCCACGCCGCGTCGATGTTGATGTTGTGGGCCACATCGCGGCCGGAGTAGGCGGTGGCATCGTTGGCGACTCGCGCGACGGCACCACCCATGTGGAACATCACCACGTACGACCGGGGCGAGTTGGCGGTGTAGGCGTGATCGGCGATGACGGCGACAGTGTCGTCGGAGAGGCCGGCGAGGTTGGCGGACTTCCAGTAGTAGTGCCACCCGTGAGGGACGGTGTCGTCGAGGCCCCCCTGATGGGCAACGTAGGGCTTGGGGGCGACGAGATCGATGAGCGGACTCGCGAACCGGCGGAGGGGCAGCACAGCACGTTCGCCGTCTTCGACGGCACCGGCGTAGCAACAGGCGACGGCAATGGCCGGCCGCCCATGCAGCTCTTCGGGGATGACCGGGAGTGGGGGGACGGTGCCGAGCCTGACGACGAGGCCGAGCTCGTCGGGTGATTCGGCCGCGAAGTCCCGGTAGAACCGCAGCACATCGATGGTGTCGTCGGCTGCCCAGAAGACGGGTCCGGCCACGACGGTCGGGCCGACGGGGTGCAGAGCGAAGCGAAACGAGGTGACGACGCCGAAGTTGCCGCCGCCGCCTCGCAGCGCCCAGAACAGATCGGGATGTTCGTCGGCTGACGCCCGCACGATGCTGCCCTCGGCGGTGACCACTTCGGCGGCCAGGAGGTTGTCGACGGTGAGCCCGTGTTTGCGCATGAGCCAGCCGATGCCACCGCCGAGGGTGAGCCCGGCGACGCCGGTGTGGCCCACAATGCCGCCGGTGGTGGCCAGACCGTGCGCCTGCGTCTCGTGGTCGAGGTCAGCCCACACAGCACCCCCCTGCACCCAGGCCGTGCGGCCGGTGGGGTCGACCCACACGGCCCGCATCGTTGAGAGGTCGATCACGATCCCGTCGTCGCACACCGCTGTGCCAGCCACGTTGTGGCCCCCGCCCCGCACGGCGATCTCCAGGTCGTGATCCCGAGCGAATCGCACCGCGGTGACCACGTCGGCGATCCCGGTGCAGCGGGCGATCAGCCGGGGGCGACGGTCGATTACGCCGTTCCATACGGCTCGGGCCGCGTGGTAGTCAGGGTGGTCGACTGTGATCAGCTGGCCCCGGAACCCGTCGATCTCAAGGACGGTCGCCTCCTTGTCCGGTTCACCAAGCTGACTGGCCGGGCTCGACATCGCTGCTCCTCTCTCGATGGCCGCATCACATCACCGTGCACCGCGGCTGTGAAGTCAAGAATCTGGACTTCACAGCCGAGACCAGACGCGCGATGCTTGCGTCGTGCGGACCTACGGCCAGTACTGCCCCATCGCTCGAGGCGCCGAGATCTTCGCCGAGCGCTGGACGCCCGTGATCATCCGCAACCTCTACCTGGGCTGTGGAAGCTTCAGCGAGATTCTGGAGGGCGCGCCCGGCCTGTCACGCACCCTGCTCTCCCAGCGGCTCAAGCAACTCGAACGACTCGGGATCGTCCAGTCAGTACCGAAGCCCCACGGGGGTGGGCACATCTACGATCTCACGCCGGCGGGACAGGACCTCTTCGACGTCTGCGCTTCGCTCGGCGAGTGGGGTGCCCGCTGGCTTGAGATCGCACCCGAGCACCTCGACCCTTTCGTGGCGCTGTGGTCGATGTGCAACGCGCTACGCCGGGACCGGCTCCCGGATCGACGCGTCGTGATCCGCTTCGACTTCACCGGCGGCCCGCGCCGCGAGCAGTTCTGGCTGCTGATCGAGCAGCGAGACACCGAGATCTGCAAGACGTACCCCGGAATCGACGAAGACCTCTACATCACGGCGGAAGCCGAAGCCTTCGTGAGATGGCACGCCGGCCGGCTCACCTGGGCCGAAGCCACCCGCAGTGGCCGCATCCAACTCCACGGTCCGACGTCCCTCGCGCGCGCCTTCCCCACCTGGAACGCCCGCAGCATGTTCGCCCACGTCACGCCGGTCGCCCGGCCCGTGGCGAGCTCGATGACCTGACAGCTTCGACTCCAGCCGGGTAGCGGCATATCCGCAGGCCCGAAGACCGCACCAACGACTCCGGGTTTGGTTCACTATCTCCAATTCAAGAGACCAAGCGATGGCCACCACCGAACTCGCCGCGGTTGAAATCCGAGTTCCCGACATGTGGTCTGTCCTACGATTCCCTTCCGAGACGAAGAAGGAGGCAGCATGGCCACGAAATGGGGAGCATCCAAGATCCTGCTTGCGGCTGCGGTGGTGGTACTTGCGCTCGCCGCGTTCGGCGTGGGAATGGGTGACTTGAATCTGGTCGCCCTCGGCCTGGCACTCGGCTTCGCGAGCTTCCTCGTATAGAGCCGACTCGGTCCGCTCCCGGCGGACTGCTCCTCCCGCCACGCTGTTGTACTTCCCTGCGCGGATGTCGATCGACGCGCGGCCGCCCGGCCCATACGAGGTGGAAAGCACCAGCCAGCATGTCGCCCCTCGCACGATCCCCATGGCGTGGCTACTCCATGCTACGTGCGTACGGCACGTCCCAGGGCGTTCGGATCCACCGACCGCGGCACGTCCGCCGTCCGACAGTTTCCAGAGCTAGCGTGACGGACGGAGGCCGGGCATGGAGCTGCGAAGAGTGCTGACGGTGATCGCGCTGCTGGTAGCCGCGTGCGGCGGCGAGACGGGAACGACTACCACCGCGGAGACTGCCGACACCACGGTGCCACCGGCCCCCGACTCGACCACCACCGCCGTCCCGACCACCACCTCAGCAACCGCCGCGTCTCCCAGCACCCCCGTCTGGTTCGGAGACCACATCTCGGTGGGCGCGTGCTTCGACGACGCCTACGACGAGGACGGGGAGTGGTACTTCACCGACGTTCCGCTGCTCGCCGAATGCTCGGCCGTCCACGACAACGAGGCCTACCACGTGTTCACCCTCGGCGATGAGAACGGCCCGTTCCCCGGCGACGACGCCTTCGACGACCACGCCGCCGAGGTATGCCGCTCCGAACTCGCCGGATATCTGGGGGCGGACCCAGAGCCGGGAGGGATCGACTGGTGGTGGGGCTGGCCGCTGGCAGAACAATGGGAGGAAGGGGCCAGGCATGCGTTCTGTGCCGCCTACCTTCCCGACGCCCACCTGCTGGGTTCCCTGCGCGGGATCGGAACCGCCTACCGACCGGCCGAACTGCCCTTGGTGGCCCCAGTACCGGAAGGCTCGGTGTACCGCGACCTCAGCTTCTCCGAGGATGGAAACCAGGTGGCCTCGTTCCTCATGCCGTCCGCCACCCTCGAAGAGGCCATCGAGGTGGCACTCGCTGCCTCCACCGCCGCCGGGCTGACGCCGCACGGGACGGGGCGATCGGGCAGCGTCTTCGTCTTCCGCTTCGATGTCGACGGGGTGACCTATCCGGTCACCGTGTACGAGCGCTCCGATGGACGGGTCGAGTGGTGGATCTACTTCCCACCTGAGTGAGCAGTCGCGCCCGGTGCTGTTGACCCGGCCGGGCCCTCACGACTGGATGGGCGACGCCTCCACAGGAACCCCCGCCGATGCCAGCACGCACGTCACGCCTCCGATGGTCACCCACAGCGCCGACTCCCCGAGCAAGCCGGCGCGGACGGCGGTCAAACCCAGCCCCAGCGGCAGGCCGGCGCCGGCCGGACCTGCCACGTACAGCAGTCCCAGGAACGAGACTGCGCCGAGAACCCAGGCTCCACTCGAGGCACGGCCGATGCCGGCCACGATCAGGCCGAACCAGACCATCCATCCGGCGAAGCCTCCCCAGGCGACACGCCGCACGGGGGATGGGAGACCGTCCTTGGCGAGCAGCACGGTGAGGAACACCGCGAAAGGGAGAATGACTCCGCCCACACTGAACACGGCGAGGTACGAGAACCCCCACATCACCCCGCACAAGGCCCATGCGGCGAACGCCGACCAACTGCGAGTGCGATCATGAACAGTCACGACACGTGACGTCGCCAGCATCGAGTCCTTGCTTGCTGACCGCGATTGTGGCTCTGCTGTCTCGCGCAGTCACAACGGAGTGACCGCCCCCTGCCACCGATCGCGTCACGTTCGATGCGCTGGGGGACAGTCCGTTCCGCGCAGGAGCCGAGCGAATCCAGGCGGGAGCGACCAGAATCGACGAGACACGAGACCCGCCACAGTCAATCAGGTGATCTTTGGGCAAATGGGGTGTTCACCCGATGCGGGACCGGACACCGTCAGCCACGATGTCAAGAGATCCGGGCACGGACCCGGGGCAGACGAGGCACAGGGAGCGAGGAACGAGATGTATCTCTCCAACCGAGGACCGGGAGCCTTCACCTTGGCGGCGTTCCTGACCGCAGTGACGTTGGGGGGAGGAAACTTCCTGGCGGTCCGCTTCAGCAACCGGGAGCTGGATCCCACGTGGGGCGCCGCGCTCCGCTTCACCGTGGCAGCGGCGCTGTTCACGGCTATCGCCTTGGCACTGCGTCTCCGCTGGCCGCGCGGCCGGCAGCTGGCGCTCACGGCCGCCTACGGCCTGCTCAGCATCGCCGTGTTCTACGCGCTCATGTACTGGGCACTGGTACACGTCACGGCAGGGGTTGCCACTGTCGTCCTGGCCGTCGTCCCCCTGCTCACCCTCCTGCTCGCGTCGGCGCAACACACCGAGAGGCTGCGCGGCCGCGCCGTCGCAGGCTCCATCCTCGCCTTCGCCGGCATCGCCTGGATGACCGCCGGACCCGATGACGTCACCCTGCCGATCGGGCCGCTCCTCGCCATGCTCGGCGCGGCGATGGCGGTGAGTCAGAGCGTGATCGTGGGCAAGAAGCTCTCCGGCCACCACCCAGTGATGACGAACGCCATCGCCGTGTCGACGGGCGCCCTGGCGCTGCTGGCGATGTCGGCGCTGAGCGGCGATCGGTGGTCCCTTCCCACCCAGACCGAGGTGGTCTGGTCGCTCCTGTATTTGGTGACCCTCGGCTCGGTGGGCCTGTTCGTGCTCATCCTGTTGATCGTCCGTCACTGGACGGCGTCCGCCACGTCCTACATGTTCGTCCTGTTCCCGGTCGTCACCATGCTGCTCGGTGCGTGGCTGGCCGACGAGCCGATCACGGCCCAGGGGGTCACCGGTGCCGTGCTCGTGATGTCCGGCGTCTGGTTTGGCGCTCTCTCCCCCGCTGCTCGTCGCCCCCCGCGGCCGGCGAAGCCCACAGCGGAGCCGCAGCCCGCCTTCGAGACCACGTGACAGGCCGCCTGTCGGCGCATCCAGCGCGGTCGCCGATGGCGTCATCCCTCCTCTGACCCGACCGCCCCGCAACTAGGGTCCGCAGGTGGATGTCTCCGGCGGGAAGCTCCGGGTGACGGAGCTCATAGCCTCGCTGTCGCTGGCGGCCGACCTCGGCACCGGCCAGCCGCTCGGTCACGCACTCAGCACCAGCTTGAAGGCCGTGGAATTGGCTGCGGCCCTGGGGAGTGACGGCGACCAGATCCGGAGCGTGCAGCAGGTCGCGCTCCTTCGGTTCATCGGATGCACCGCCGACTCCGACCAGCTCTCCAGGGAGGTGGGTGGCGACGATGTCGCCTTTCTGGCGGCGATGGCGCCGGTGTTCCTCGGTGAGCCGTCGGAGGGAATGCGGGCATTGGTCTCCCATGTCGGCGTCGGGCGGTCGCTCCCCCAGCGCGCCCTCCTCCTGGCTCGGATCCTCACCGACCCCGGGGGAGATGGGCGGACACTGGCCGCCCACTGCGAGGTGGCGGCGATGCTGGCGCGACGGCTCGAACTCGACGACTCCGTCGTCAACGCCCTCGCCCACGCCTACGAGCGATGGGACGGCAAGGGATACCCGGACGGGCTGGGAGGCGAGGACGTCCCGTTCGAGGTCCGGGTGGCGGTGGTCGCCCGCGACGCCGACCTGTTCGCGCGGCAGGGCTCGGATGTGGCAGAGGTGCTGCGTCAGCGACGGGGAAAGGCGTACGACCCGGCGGTGGTGGATGCGTGGCTGGAGGGCGCCATCCCCCACGGGGAGGCCGAGTGGCAGGACGTCCTCGATGCCGAACCGCCGCCGGCCCGCCACGTGGCCGATCTCGACGGAGCGCTCACGGCCCTCGCCGACTTCGTCGATCTGAAGTCACCGTGTATGCGTGGTCACTCCCGGCGGGTGGCGGATCTGGCGGCACGAGCTGGGAAGGCGGCTGGTCACGACGACCCCACCTGTCGTCGCCTGCGACTGGCGGGCCTCGTCCACGACGTCGGTCGCGTCGGGATCGGCAACTCCATCTGGGACAAGCCGGGGCCGCTCGCGACCGCCGAGTGGGAACAGGTGCGACTCCATCCGTATCACACCGAGCGGATCCTGAACCGCTGTCCTCCGCTGGCCGAGTTGGGCGCCCTGGCGTGCACCCATCACGAACGGGCTGACGGCTCGGGCTATCCGCGACAGCTGTCGCTGACGGACCCCGCCGCCCGGATCCTGGCTGCGGCCGACGTGCTGGCCGCGCTCACGGCGGAGCGACCGCACCGGTCCGCCTACCGCGAGGATGAGGCGGCTGAGATCCTGCGGCAAGAAGCGGCCGGGGGACACCTCGACCCGTCCGCCGTCGGATGGGTCCTGACCGCGGCCGGATTGCCTGCCGCCCCGCCCCGTCCGACAAACCCTGGCGGCCTGACCGATCGCGAGGTCGAGGTGCTGCAGCTGATCACGCAAGGGCATACCAATCGCCAGGTCGCCGACGAGCTCTTCATCTCACCGAAGACCGTCGGGCGCCACATCGAAAACATCTACGCCAAGATCGGAGTGTCGACGCGGGCGGCGGCGGCCGTCTACGCGATGGAGCACAGGCTCGTCGGATAGCCGCCCACCAATGGCGATCAATGCGGGCGGATCCGCTCGGACTCGTCGTCGAACTGCGTGTCAGGGCTGATGGCGTTACCGGTACGGAAGGCTGCCCGTCCAACCAGGTGAGCCGCCACCGGGGCGGTGATGAACTGGACGAGGACCACCAGGAACAGTTTCGCCACCGCTCCCGGCGTCGGCAGCACCAGCGCGGTGCCGGTCAGGATGAGCGCCAGACCGAGCGTGGCGGGCTTCGTGGCGGCGTGCATGCGGGAGAAGACGTCCTTGAACCGGTTGAGCCCGATCGCCGCCAGCAGTGCCAGCGATGCCCCGAAGACGATGAGCGCCGATGCCAAGAGTTCCATCAGATCCCCCGTCGCTCGATGTACTTGGCCACCAGACCGGCGCCGGTGAAGCCGAGCAGCGCGGCGACGACCATCGCGTCGAGGAAGGTGTCCCGGCCGGTGATCGCCGCCTGGACGGCGAGTCCGCTGACGACGACCAGCAGGAGCGCGTCGAGCGCCACGATCCGATCGGCGAGGGACGAGTGGCGGAACAGCCGGGTCAGACAGAGGGCCGCGGCGGCCGCGAGCAACCCGTATGCGATCCAGCCGGCTATCGAGATCATGTCTGCTCCTCCTCCAGCAGCTGCGCCTCCACCTGGCGGGGCGGAAACGCCGCCACGGCGAGCCGTTCGAGCTTCTCCACCGACTCGCGAGTCTCCGCCAGATCGCGGAAGTGCAGCACGTGGATGTACAGCGTCATCGTCTCCTCGTCGACTTCCAGCGTCAGGGTGCCGGGGGTGAGGGACACCATGCTGGCGACCGCGGTGGCGATGCCGGGGAGCCGGCTGCGGAGGTGGACCGAGACGACGGCGGGGTTGATCCGACTCCCCGGAGTGATTACTTCCCACGCCACGATCGCCGATGCCTGGATCAGCTTCCAATCGAAGTAGAGGAACAGCTTGAGCGCCGCCAAGGGTCGGAATCCGACCCCGGGACCGTGGTCGCGGGGCGGGAGGATGGCCACCACCGCCAGCGCCACCACCAGACCGCCGATGACGTTCGCCCACGACAATGACTCCCACAGCGTGACCCACACCGCGGTCAGCCATGCGACGATGACGATCCGCCTGCTCATGGGGACACCGCCGTGACATACGCCGACGGGTCGATCAACCCGGCGGCGGCGACTTCCGCCAGGTGGTACAGCGGGGCGGCGGCGACCACGAACGCCAATCCGGCGACAACGACTGCCGCGGTCGAGCCGAGCATCAAGCGGGGGACCCGGAAGGCGGGCACATCGGGGCCATCGGCGACGGGGGGCGGCTCCTCCGCCCTGCCCCAGAAGACACCCGCCCAGATCTTCGTCATCGAATAGAGCGTCAGTGCGCTCACCGCGATCGCCACGGTGACCGTGATGTACGCGCCGACTTCGAACCCGGATTGGATCAGCGTGAGCTTGGCGACGAACCCGGACAGCGGCGGGATGCCGGCCAGGCTGAGGGCCGGCAGCAGGAACAGCGCCGCCACCAGCGGGCTGGAGTGCAACAGACCACCCAACTGGCGCAACGCGCTCGTCCCCCTCGCCTCCTCAACGAGGCCACCGACGAGGAAGAGCGTGGTCTTCACGATGATGTGATGGACGATGTAGAACACCGCCGCCGCCAGACCGGCGGCGCTGTACAGGCCGAGGCCGAAGATCATGTACCCGATCTGGCTGATGATGTGGAAGCTCAGGATGCGCTTCACGTCGTTCTGGGCGATGGCACCCAACACTCCGGTGATCATCGTCAGGCCGGCGACGGCGAGCAGCAGGGCGGAGGGTTCCGACTCGCCGAACAGCAAGGTGTGGGTGCGGATGATGGCGTAGACGCCGACCTTGGTGAGCAGCCCGGCGAAGATGGCGGTCACCGGGGTGGCCGCCGTCGGATAGGAGTCCGGCAGCCAGAAGAAGAGCGGGAAGAGCGCCGCCTTGATACCGAACACGACGAGGAAGAGGACCCCCAGACCGGATCGCAGTCCCGGGTCGATCTCCAACAGCTTGCCGGCCAGGTCGGCCATGTTGACGGTGCCGGTGGCCGCATAGAGCAGGCCGACGGCGGTGATGAACAACGTCGACGCCAACAGGCTGATCACGATGTACGTCATCCCATGGCGGATCTGGGGACGGGAGCCCCCGAACGTGATCAGCACGTAGCTGGCGGTCAGGGTGATCTCGAATGCCACGAAGAGGTTGAACAGGTCACCGGTGAGGAACGAAGCCGAGACACCCGCCGCCAGCACGAGGTACACCGGGTGGAAGAACGGGCCGGACTCATCCGTGCGGGGACTACCGATGGCGTAGATGAGCACCGCCAGCAGCATCACCGACGACACCGACAGCATGATGGCGGCGAAGGTGTCGGCTACGAGCACGATTCCCAGCGGCGCCTCCCATCCTCCGAGATGTCCGGCGATCACGGCGCCATCGCTCACCTGGATCAGGAGGTGGACGGAAGCGGCGATGGTGGCCGCCAGCGCCGTGATACCCAATCCGCGCCGTAACCGGGGGCGGCGACCGAGCGCGACCGACACCGCGGCCGCACCGAGCGGAATGACCACCGGGAGAATGAGTTCGATGTTCATTCCGGCACCTCGGGGACCTCCGCCACCTCGCCGCGGCGCGCCGCCCTCGCGGCTGACAGTTCGGCGATGCGACGGTCCTCGACGTCGTCCTCGACCTCATCGGTGCGCGTGAGGGACCAGCTGCGATGGGCGATCGCCAACAAGAAGGCACTGACCCCGAACGTGATGACGATGGCGGTCAGGGCGAGCGCCTGGGGAAGCGGGTCGGCATACGGCCCGGAAGCCACTCCCGTGATGGGGGCGGTGCCCGCCCGGCCACCTGCCATGAGCAGCAGCAGGTTGGCGCCATGGCCGAGCATCCCCAGCCCGAGCACGATCCGGCTGAGATTGCGCTGCAACAACAGGTAGGTGCCTGCTCCGTACAACACCGAGATGGTGAGGACCAAGACGACGATCATCCGTCGGCCTCCTCTCGCCCGAGCGAGAGGACGAGGGCCGCCGCCAGCCCCACCACGATGGTGAACACCCCGATGTCGAACGGGAGCGCCGATGTCAGCTTGACGGTTCCCAGCACGGGGAAGTCGTGCTGGACGACGATGCTCTCGAGGAACGCATCGCCCCACAGCCATCCCGCCATGCCGGTCACGATCGCCAGGAAGAGGCCCCCGCCGAGCAGAGTCTCCGGACTGACGGGGAGTACCTCGCGCAGGGCCATGCGGCCGCCCGCGACGTACTTCAGGATCAGCGCGATCCCGAACACCAGACCGGCGATGAACCCGCCGCCGGGCGCGTTGTGACCCGCGAACAGCAGGAAGAGCGAGAACACGATGGCAGTTCTCACCACCAAGTCCACGAGCACATCGAGGATCAGCGACCGATGGATCACGTGCGCGGCTCCGTCGGGCCGGGAAGCTCCTCGCCGGGGGGCTCGTCCTTGGTCCCCGACCGCTTCATCATCAGCGCCATCACCCCCATCGCCACCACCGCCAGCACGGTGATCTCGCCCAGCGTGTCGAAGGCGCGGAAGTCGGTCAGGATGACGTTGACGACGTTCTTGCCGCCCGCCTCCGGTTCGGCCCGGGCCAGAAACTCACCCGCCAGGGACGGATGGAGGCGACCGGCGGCCGCCCACAGGGCGAACGACCCCGCGAACAAGCCCATGCCGACGGAGATGCCGATCCGGGCGAAGCGCCTGATGCGGGACTGGACGACTTCGAAGCGATCGGGCAGCACCCGCAGCACCAGGATGAACAGGACCAGCACCAGGGTCTCGACCAGCAGCTGGGTCAGCGCCAGATCGGGTGCTCCCTGCACGACGAACAGCACGGCAACCCCGTATCCCACCGCCCCCAGGAACAGCACCGCCGCCAGCCGGCGCTCGGCGAAGATGGTGCCCACGGCGGCAGCTGCCACGAACAGGGCGGTGAACATCTGCAACGGTGACTCGGCCAAGACGAGGCCGGTTACCGGCAGCCAGTGGCGGATCAAGAGGATCCCGGGCACCACCACGGTGACGGTCATGATCACCCCGAGGTAGACGGGCAACGAGCCGCCCTGCATCGTGGATGTCAGCCGCACCGCGAAACGGTTCGTCCCGTTGAGGATCGAGGCATACACCCTGGAGGCGTCCGGCACCCGCTTCGTGACGGCCCGCACCCGCGGGAGCGGCCGGCGCCACAGCAGCCATCCCAAGGCGAGCGCCAGGCCCGAGAGGGCCAGTGGCAGTCCGAACCCGTGCCAGGCGGCGAGATGGAAGGAGCTCGCAGCAGGGTCGACGGCGGCTCCGGCCGCCACCACGGTCCGGTCGACGAGGCCCGGCACGACTCCGGCGACCACGGTGAGCGCCGCCAGGAGCGCCGGCGGCGCCAGAAACCACGGCCGGGGAGGCGAGACGCCGGCACCGATCGGGTCCCTCATGCCCGGTTTCGACGCGAAGGCGCCCCACAGGAACCGCAGGCCGTAGGCCACCGTCAGCGTCGAGCCGACCACCACTCCGGCGGCGACCAACCACAGCTCCTCGTGGACGAGCCCTTCCAGGGCCGCCTCCTTGGTCACGAACCCGAGCAGAGCCGGGATGCCGGCCATCGACGCCACCGCCACGAGGGCGGTGGCGAACGTGGCAGGCATGACTCGGCCGAGCCCGTCCAGGCGGCGCAGGTCGCGGGTGTGAGCCTGGTGATCGACGATGCCTGCCACCATGAAGAGCGCCGCCTTGAAGACGGCGTGAGCCAGGATCATCGCCATCCCGGCGAAGGTGAGCTCGGGCACGCCGATGCCGACCAGCAGCACGATGAATCCCAACTGGGAAACGGTTCCCTGCGCCAGAAGCAATTTGAGGTCGTGCTGGCCCAGCGCTCGCCAGCCGCCGACGATCATCGTCGTCAGCCCGACGATCAGCAGCGTCGGACGCCACCAGGTCACCAGGGCGGCATACGCCGGGGCCAGGCGGGCGATCAGGTAGATGCCCGCCTTGACCATGGTCGCCGAGTGCAGATAGGCGCTGACCGGCGTCGGTGCGCTCATCGCCCCCGGCAACCAGAAGTGGAAGGGGAACTGCGCCGACTTCGTGAAGGCACCGAGCAGCACGAGGGCGATGCCCACCGCGGCCGAAGTGGAGACGGGGGGCCCCGCCAGCAGTCCGACCAGCGAGTAGGTTCCGCCGGCCTGGGCCAGCAACACGATGCCGCCCAGCATCGCCAGACCCCCCACCCCCGTCACGAGCAGCGCCTGCAGCGCGCTCGCCCGGGCGGCGGCCGAGTCGTCCTGGAAGCCGATCAGCAGATAGGAGGTGACCGAGGTCAACTCCCAGAAGATGAAGAGGAGCAAGAGATTGTCCGATACGACGAGTCCGAACATCGCCCCGGAGAACATCACCAGATAGGAGGTGAAGCGCCCGAGCCCTTCCCGCTCGTCGAAGTAACGCCATCCATAGAGGAAGATCAGAACGCCGATCCCGCCGATGAGCGCCACCATCAACGTGGAGAGGCCGTCGAGTCGGAAGCCGAAGTCGAGGCCGATGGCAGGAATCCACGAGATCGTGGTGGTGACCACCTCCGCCGGATGGCGGACGGCGCTCACCAGCCAGGCCGTGGCAGTCGCAGGCGCGATCGCC